>URYT01000052.1 GCA_900552185.1 uncultured Collinsella sp.
TGACATGTCCGAGGACGATTTGGGAGGTAAGCCCTGAGCCTCCGATGAGAGCAGTTCCAGCCGAGGCTATTCGTCGCCGAAGCTGATGCCCAGCGCCTTGGCCTCGCGCACCAGATCGCTCTGGGGGTCGACAAACTTGAGCTTGCCGGCGACCTCCTCGAGCGGCATGTGACACATCTTGCCGTCGCGCAGGGCAATCATGTAGCCAAACTCGCCGCGCAGGCAGCCAAGCGCGGCCTCGACGCCGCACTGGGTCGCAAAGATGCGGTCCTGGGCGTCGGGCTGGCCACCGCGCTGCGTGTGACCGGGGATGGCGACGCGGGTCTCGCGACCGGTCTTGGCCTCAATCTCCTTGGCGATGTCGTAGACGATCGACGGGCTCGTACGCTCGGCGAGCTTCTTCTTGTACTCCTTCTTGGACAGCGCCGCGTCCTCCTTGGAGATAGCGCCCTCGGCGACGGCCACGATGGTAAAGCGGCTGCCGGTCTCCATGCGATGCTCGATAGTCTTGATGACGTTGTCCATGTCGTAGGGAATCTCGGGGATCAGGATGACGTCCGCACCGCCCGCGACGCCGGCATACAGCGGAATCCAGCCAACCTTGTGCCCCATGATCTCGATGACAAACACGCGGCCGTGACTCGAGGCAGTGGTGTGGATGTCGTCGATGCACTTGGTGGCGACGTCGATGGCGCTCGTAAAGCCAAACGTCAACTCGGTGCCCCAGGTGTCGTTATCGATGGTCTTAGGCAGGGCGATAACGTTGAGGCCCTCTTCGCGCAGACGGTTGGCGGTCTTGGTGGAGCCGTTGCCGCCCAGCATAAACAGGCAGTCGAGCTGCAGCTTATGATAGGTGTGGACCATTGCCGGCACCTTCTCGACTCCGTCGGCCTCGGGAATATCCAGGCGCTTGAACGGCGTACGGCTTGTGCCCAAAATGGTGCCGCCACGGGTAAGGATGCCGCTAAAATCGGCGGGCGTCATGACACGGAACCTGCTGTAGATAAGGCCCTGGTAGCCGTCCTCAAAACCATAGATCTCGATAGGCTCTTCGCTATTGGTCATAAGCGTTTTGACAATGCCGCGCATGGTGGCGTTGAGCGCTTGGCAGTCGCCGCCACTGGTAAGAAGACCGATCCTAAGCATGATGAATCCTTCCGGGCAAGTTATAACATGCGCATAAGTTTACCCCCCGCACACTGTTGATACGAGGGTAAAACGTGTTAGCTCAAGCGTATAGAAATGTAAGCAACGTCAGGCGAGCGTAAGGATGACGGTGCCAGCTCCTTACAGTGTGAAGGCGTCGATGTCGCCCCAGTGGCGGCGCAGCGTAATAGCGGCGGCGGGTTCGGTATTTTCAAAGACGACCGACCATTGCGTATTGCTGGTGATGTCTTCCGGATTGGGTTCTTGCGCTGCGGCGCGCAGGGCCTTCCAAGCGACTGTCTCGTCCTGGGCACCGACATGGGCGTCAAGGACATCGGCGATTGCGATGGCGCGCTCTTTACCATGGCCCAGCTCGCCATTCTTTTGGTTGGGCAGCACTTCGTCGCCATAGCAGGCGTAGAAGTTCGTAACCTGGCGTACAGGAGTCGCTTTGAAAGCACGGTCCGGATCGTGCGGATCCCACTCTACTACGCGCGCGTCACCGGCGGCGTCGTTGATAAAGAAGTGGTAATCGCGTCCTGCCATGGCGTGCATGTCGTAGGCGGAAAGCAGGTCGACAGCTTCTTGCGTGGTGGCGGCGCGGTCGAGCACCAGACGGATGGCGAGCGAGGTATTGATGACGGGGCGTTGCGTGTCCTGGTCACAGGGCTTGGAATCCAGAGTGAGTACGGCAATGGACACGCCGCATTCGTTAACACCGTCGAGCTGGGCAAACGGGCCCATGAGTGCGGCGGCGCGTCCGGCGACGGAGTCAAGCGGAGTGTTATCGCCCAGGTTGTTAAGGGCGGCAAACCCGATGGAGGCATAGCCGCCGCGTGGGTGATTGCGTACCAGCAGCGCCGAGGTGTCGTCCTTAAAGTCGTAATTGCGACCGGTGCGCACGCGGCCTTCGGCATCTACGGCGACAAAGGCGCTGCAGGCAAACTGGGGCGCCTGGACATGTGCCGGCACACCGGGCAGCACCTGCGCCACCACGGCATCGATGTAGGCCTGGTCGTTGCGCACGCCAGCGGCGATGATGCGATCAAGATCGTAGTCGTAGGCGATGTCGATTGCGTACAGATCATAGCCATCCGCGTAGCCGGTCAGGCGTTTGAGCGACGCGGCGGACTTGATTTGCTTGCGGTAAACGATACCGGTGGCGGCGGCAAGGCCGACGGCGAATCCTGCGACACCGCAGGCGACGGCAATGTTACGTGGCTTCATGACGGCTCCTCTCGTCCTGTTAGCGCAATTGTCGCAAAAGGAGCGCGGGCACGATGGCTCAACTTGGTGAGCGGCGCGGGATTAAACATGGAATGAAGAGTGCGGCGCTGGCGTGGCGGGGTATGCTGGAGGGAACCATCAACCCAGCGAAAGGGGAGAGCATGACGGATCAGGAAACGCCCGAGCGCGCGCATGTGACGGCCGACGATATCGAGGCCGCCAACGACCTTATCGACTTTATCGAGGCATGCCCCAGCATGTTTCATACGGCGGCGACCATTATGGCCGAGCTCGACGAGGCGGGCTTTACCTACCTGCCCGAGAACGCAGCGTGGGACATCGAACCAGGCGGGCGTTATTACACGCAGCGCAACACCTCGAGCGTTGTTGCCTTTAAGGTGGGCGAGGACCTGGCCGCGACGTGGGGCGAGGACGGCGTTGCCGGCGACTATCATTTTCAACTGACGGCGTCGCACAGCGATTCGCCGACGTTTAAGGTCAAGGCCGTGCCCGAGCTCGACGGTGCAGGCGAGACGCTGCGTCTGAACACCGAGGCCTACGGCGGCATGATCGACTACACCTGGTTTGATCGCCCGCTGGCGCTCGCGGGTCGTGTGCTGGTGCGCGAGGGCGACCGCATCGAGAGTCGCTTGCTCGCCACCGAGCGCGAGGTCGCCATCATTCCGAGTCTTGCTATCCACATGAACCGCGGCGTTAACGAGGGCTTTGCTCCCAACCGAGCCGTCGACCTGTGCCCGCTCATCAGCGCCGGTGACCTTAAGCAGGGCGACTTTGATGCCCTGATCGCCGACGAGCTGGACGTCGAGCCCGAGCAGATTCTGGGCCGCGATCTGTTTCTGGTCAATCGTCAGGATGCGCGCATTTGGGGCTGGGCCGACGAGTTTATCTCGACGCCCAAGCTCGACGACCTGGCCTGCGCCTATACCTCGCTACAGGCATTTATGGGTGCTGAGAATGCACATGATATCTCGGTCTTCTGCTGCTTTGATAACGAGGAGGTTGGCTCCGAGACCAAGCAGGGCGCCATGTCGACGTTCTTGGCCGATGCGCTGCGCCGCATCAACGGATCGCTGGGCTTCGATGACGAGTCGTACCATCGCGCACTTGCCGCCTCGATGCTCGTGAGCTGCGATAACGCGCATGCCGTGCACCCCAACCACGCCGAGAAGTGCGATGTCCGCAACCAGGTCGTACTCAACGGCGGTATTGTCATCAAGGAAGCCGCCAACCAGCACTACTGCACCGATGCCTTTAGCCGTGCGGTGTTCCAGGCCATCTGCGATGACGCCGACGTACCCACGCAGGCCTTCGCCAATAAGAGCGATATGGCCGGCGGCTCCACCCTGGGCAATCTGTCCAATATGCAGGTGAGCATGCATGCCGTAGACGTGGGCCTGCCGCAGCTGGCCATGCACTCGAGCTACGAGACCGGCGGCGTACGCGACGTGATGTACACCATCCGCGCCCTCACCGCTTTCTACGAGCGCAACCTAACCATCAACGGCGCCGAAAGCGTGGAGCTCTAAAACCTGCCAAAAGGGGACAGGTTTACTTTGGCAGGTTTTATCTGGGTAAATGCCGCAACGCCAGCGGCAAGACGGAACTGCTAGGGCCTGCAGATAAAGCCGGCGCCAGCGGAACGCCGCAGGTAGAGCAAAAGTCAGCGAGAGCCCGCCAGAGCGAGCAAGGTGACGTGAAAGAGGAGGGCATAGGCCTTTTGGCCATGCCCGACGATTGAACGTCAGATTGCCGCTCTGGCGGGCTCGCAGCGTCGAGGGGTTCCGGCGTTTGGCAAAACGCCGGAACAATTAGTGCTCGATCCAGCAGCGGAGCGTCTCGCCGGCCTGTAGGTGACGTAGGTTCTCCGCGGCGATGTCGACGACGTTGTTGAGCGTGGCGGCCAGGTGGAACCAGCCGGAGACGTGCGGCGTGATGAGCATGTTGGGCGCATCCCACAACGGGCTTGTGGCGGGCAGCGGCTCGGGGTCGGTGACGTCGACCGCGGCGCCGGCGAGATGTCCGGACTCAAGAGCGGTAACCAAATCGTCGGCAACCACAAGATCGCCGCGGCCGCCGTTGGCAAAGAAGGCGCCCGGCTTCATCGCGGCGAAGAACTCGGCGTTCGCCAGGCCGCGGGTCTCGGGCGTGCTGGGCATAAAGGATGCGACGATGTCAGCCTCGGCCAGACGCTCGGGCAGGGCGTCCATGCCGTCCATGTCCTCAAACACAATGGGATAGACGAGCGGATGGCGCTTGATGCCGCGGACGTGCGCGCCCATGCTGCGGCAGAGCGTGGCAAAGTGGCCACCAATGTCGCCCGCGCCCAGCACCAGCACGTTGGCGTTTTTGAGCGAGGTAACCGGGCCCAAGTCCTCCCAGCGATGCTCGCGCTGCAGGTCCTGGTAGCCGGGCAGGCGCTTCATCATGGAAAGGACCATGGCAAACATGTGCTCGCTTACGGCTTGGCCGTAGGCGCCCACCGAGCAAGACAGTTTGGCGTCGGCCGGCACGGTGCCGGCGGCAAGGTAGTCGTCATAGCCGGCGGTCTGCAATTGCAACAGCTGGAGGTGCTTGCACGCGGTAAGCAGGGCAGGGTCAATGTTGCCCAAGATCACGTCGGCATCGGCGACCTGCTCGCGCGTGGCGGCGTCGGCGCTCGTGTAGATAAAGTCCTCGCCCGGAGCGCTCGACTCAAGAATTACGCGATGACGGTCGTTGACGGGCAGCAAAACCAGGATGTTCACAAGCAGTCCTCTCCGCTCGACCTACCAAAAGGGGCAGGTTAATTTTGGCGGGTTTTATCAGGCAAAACGTTTAAATAAAACGCCGGATGCAAGACGAGCGTGCCCGTCAGCATCCGGCGCATCCACGGCTACCAGCTCAGCAGTTCGTAGCCGTCCTCGGTCACCACGATCTGTACCTCGCACTGGGCCGAATCGCTGCCGTCCTTGGTGCGCACGCACCAGCCATCACCCTTGCTGATCTTGATGTCGGGCGCTCCGGCGTTGACCATGGGCTCGATGGTAAAGACCATGCCCGGCGCCATGATGGTGTCTACGTCGGGAGCCTCGGTAGTAAAGCCCACAAACGGGTCCTCGTGGAATTCCTTACCGATGCCGTGTCCGCCGTACTCGCGCACCACGCTAAAGCCGGCGTCCTCGACCGTCTTTTGTACGGCCTCGGCCATCACGGACAACGGCGGCCAGACCCGCCTCCACGCTGGCGCGAGTGACGTCGACCAGACGCTGGCGCTCGGCCGAGACCTCGCCGATGCAGAACATACGGCTCGAATCACTAAAGTAACCGTCCAGGATCGTGGAACAGTCCACGTTGATGATGTCGCCATCGTGCAGCACGTCCGTATCGCAGGGGATACCGTGGCAGACGACGTCGTTGATCGAGGTGCACACGCTCTTGGGATAGCCCTCGTAGTTGAGGTCGGCCGGCGTGCCGCCGTGCTCGACGGTGTAGTCGTAAATCATCTGGTCGATCTGGTTGGTGGTCATGCCTGCAGCGATATGCTCGCCCACATAATCGAGCACGCCCACGTTGATGGCGGCCGAGCGCTTAATGCCCTCGATATCGGCGGGCGTCTTGTAGAGCGTGCGAGGCAGAACCTCCCAGCCCTCTTCCCACAAGCGCTCGAGGCGCTCATCAAAGGCGCTATGGCATTTCTTGTATTTCTTGCCGCTGCCGCACCAGCAAGCGTCGTTGCGGCCAGGCACGGGTCCTTTGTCATACATGGCTAACTTCCTTTCATCCGCAGCTAGTATAGCCCACCCACGCGTCCATAAAAGTTGCGGTGACATAGTTCCGATTTAAGCGGTTTAACAGCATAAATAGGAACTATGTCACCGCAACTGATGGAGCGGGATGGCGGACACTGGCTGCTGCGTGGTTTTGCTAGTAGCTCACCTGGCAGGGGATGCCGAGGGCTTGGACGCGCGCGGCAATGGCGTCGAGCACCTCGGGCGCTGCTTTGGTAAGGCCGGCGATCGGTGTCTCGCGCGCCACCGTGTAGATGGTCGCTTCTTGTGGGCGAATGCGCTCAAGCGCCGCGAGCCAGGGGCCGACGTACTCCTCGCCGGTGTTATCGATAGACTTGCCCCGGTACTCGCCGGTCAAAAAGATCGTCTGGATAATAACGTGACCGTCAAAGCTTGCGAACGTCTCGATCTGGTGCTCGATGTCGTAGGGGCCAACGGGCTGGTCGAGCAGCTGGATAAACGCCGGGTCGACGGTATCGAGCTTGAGGATGTTGTCGTCGACCATCATGAGCGCGTCGTGCACCTCGGGGCGATCGGCGCGCGTGCCGTTGGAGAGCACGGCGATCTTGGAGTTTGGGGCAAGCTCGTCGCGCAGCGCGATGGCGCCGGCGATGGCCTGCGGAAACTCCGGTGCGGCGGTGGGCTCGCCGTTGCCTGCGAAGGTGATCACATCGGGGAGCTCGCCTTCGGCTGCCATCTCGCGCAGCTTTGCCTCGAGCGCATCGAGTACCACGGCGGCCGTGTTGTACGGTTCATGGCAGGAGCGCTCGGCGTTGAGGCCGTTTTCGCAGTAAATGCAGTCGAACGTGCAGATTTTGCCGCTGGCCGGCATCATGTTGACGCCGAGCGAGAGACCAAGGCGACGGCTGCGAACGGGCCCAAAGATGGGGCTGGCATTCAAAAACGTAGACATAGGCATATGCTCCTCAAGACAATTGTGCCTAAGCATAGCATCGGCTCCGAAGCAGGGTGTGGGCTCTTGCTTTACAAGTTTCGTTTTTTCACGTCGCTCATGATGCCGTGCCATGAAAAGCCTCGGGTCGGGTACAGTTAATCTGTTAACAAGTCGTAAGGCAATGCGGGTCCATCCAACCGTACTGACGTGCAGCTGGATGGGCATTGATGATGGGGGCACAACATGGATTTTACGGTCGAGAATGCGGGCACCACGATTGCCTGTCGCGAATATGCCGGCCCGGATGTGTCGCCTGATACTCCTGCTTTGGTGTGCGTGCACGGCGCTTGTGTCGACGGCACATTTTTCGACGGCATCGCTTGTGAGCTCAGCCGCAACTACCGCGTAATTGCCTACGACCGCCGCGGCTGTGGCGGCAGCAGCGAAGCGGCAGACGGCAGCTATGATCTTGCCGCCCAGGCCGCCGACCTGCAAGCTGTGATCGAACACGTTGGCGCTCCGACAAATGTGCTTGCGCACAGCGCCGGTACGTTGGTGGCGCTGGAGCTTCTTCGCACCGAACCCCAGCTCGTCGCTCGTGCGATTCTGCATGAGCCGGCTGTATCGGCCGAAGGCGTCGGCATGGGCGCAGCTCCGGTTTTGCTCGATATGATTGCGGCTGGAAAGGTTTCAAGGGCGCTCCGGCTTTTCTTGGGAGCCCTCGGCGACTTGGACCCCGAGGCTCCTGGGACGACCGAAGCGGAAGCCAAACATGCCCTGCGCAATGGTCGCTGCTTCATGGCCAATGAATACGGAACAAATATGACATATGCTCCCGACTGGGAGCGCGCCCGCGCGTCAAAGGCGGTGTCGGCCGTGTTTTTGGGCGAGCTTTCGGTCGGTACGCCCCGCGAGGCTGGCACGCGAGCGGCTGCCGAATATCTCGATTGCCCCCTCGTGACGGTCCCGGGCGCGCACAACGGTCTGCGCGATCGCCCCGTTACGGCGGCAAACGCCGTTCGCGATGTCTTGGAGTGTTAGCACGCTCGATGACCTGCGGGGAGGGGAACTGTTGGCGTTTCTTCATTGTTAACGAATGCGCCCATAACCGCGCGCTCGCGGCTCCATTACCGCCGTTTGCCAGGCCATAAAAATGCAACGATAATCGCGCGTTTGCCTGCAGCTGTTAGATGTTACCCTTGTACTATTTGATATGCATCGTTGCCGTGCGTGACGATAGAAAGGGCCCCATATGCTCAATAATCACGAGGCAAATCTAACCGACGAGGAGGCTGCCGCTGAGGTCGCCCGCGTCGCGAAGACCTACCCCGTGGTGCGTTTGCTGTCGGCCGATCAGATTAAGAGCGAGCCTAACTGCCTACTCGCCGGCGATCGGTGTCCCTGTCTGCGTCAGTCAAGTCTTGAGGCCTTAGCAGGTTTCGATGATGTATCGGAGCAGCTACTCAATGATGGTACTGAGTACCGCGCCCGTCTGCGCCCTCTAAAGGTCGAGGGCGAGCCTCACGTCCTGCTGATGGTGCGTCCGATTGATGAGCAAGAGGCTGCAGAAGAGGACCTTGTCTACACCGACGTGCTGACGAGTGTGCGCAATCGCCGATATTACGAGGAAAAGCTCCGCAACGCCCGCGTGAATGCCGGCGTTGCGGTGATCGACCTTGATGATTTTAGGGTTGTCAACGATACGTGTGGCCGTCATGCCGGCGACCTTGCGCTCGGTGCTGTGGCGACAGCCATACGCAGCGGAATTCGTTCGACTGACGAGCTTGTGCGCTATGGCTGCGACAAGTTTGTGGTCGTCATGCCCAATATTCCCTCCGATGACTTCACCCGTCGTCTGCATCAGGTATCCGATGCCGTTCATGCCACGATTATTCCGGGCCATGAGTACGTGAGCTTGACGGCATGTGTTGGTGGCGTTCGCATTCATGGCGAGACGGTCGATGAGGGCGTTGGCCGCGCTGTCCAGTTGCTGAGCCGCGCTAAGACAAAAGCCGGTACGGTCGTGACCGATGCCGATTCCATCGAGGCCTTCCAAAGCGAAAAGCCTTTGGTGCTTATTGCCGATGACTCCGAGATGAACCGAGCCATTCTCAACGAGATGCTCAAGGACGAGTATTGCATCCTCGAGGCCGATAACGGTCGTACGGCACTCGACATGGTCGACCGCTATGGCGATGAGTTGTCGCTCGTGCTGCTGGACATTGTCATGCCGGACATAAGCGGCTTTGAGGTGCTGGCCGATCTGTCGCGCCGATCGGGTATCGACAATCTGCCTGTCATCATGATTTCGAGCGAAGATTCCGACGATATGGTTCTGCGCGCGTACGAGCTGGGCGCCTCGGACTATATCAACCGCCCGTTTGACTCCCGTGTCGTGCGCCGCCGCGTAAACAACACCATCCGCCTATACGCCAAACAGCGCCGCCTGACGAGCCTACTGTCCCAGCAGTACAACGAGCGCGTCAAGAACAGTCGCATGCTCATCGACATGCTTGCCGGCGTCATGGAACTTCGCAATGGCGAGAGCGGCAGGCACGTTACGAATATCGAAAAGCTGACCGAGCTGCTGCTTGACTGTCTGGTCCGGCGTAGCGACACCATCTCCCTCGACAACGAGGAACGCTCCACGATTGCCCTGGCTTCGGCGCTGCACGATATCGGCAAGATGTCGATTGACGATGCGATCCTCAACAAACCCGGGCGCCTTACGCCCGAGGAGTTCGAGATTATGAAGACGCATACCACGATCGGCGCTGATATGTTGCTTGAGTTGAGCCGCCATCACGTCGGCAATGCGCTTATGGAATATGCGTACCAGATTGCGCGTTGGCATCACGAGCGCTGGGATGGCAGGGGTTATCCCGATGGCCTTAAGGGCGACGAAATTCCCATTGCCGCACAGGTGGTTTCGGTGGCCGACGTGTACGATGCGCTGACGAGCGTGCGTGTGTACAAGGACGCCATCCCGCATAAGGAGGCGATCCAGATGATCCTGGACGGTAAGTGTGGCACCTTTAACCCGCTGTTGCTCGACTGCCTGCTCGAGGTGCAAGACCGTATTGCCGAGACGTTGGCACGCCCCGCCGACGTCGTTGCGTTTCCCACGATTTAGTTTGACCAAAGGAGTTTTAATCCATGATTTCCATGCGTGAGGCGTATGAGAAGATCGGCGCCAATTATGATGACGCGTGCGCTCGGCTGATGGGCGAGGGAATGCTTACCCGCTTTGCCCTCAAGTTTTTGGATGACGAGAGCATGGACAAGCTGGAGGCCGCCATGGCGGCAGGAGACGCCGAAGGTGCGTTTATGGCAGCGCACACGCTCAAGGGCGTGAGCCAGAACCTGGGATTCGATAATCTGTACGAGCCAGCGGTCGTGGTGACCGAGGCGCTGCGCGGCGCCGATGCCGTTGACGGCGCTCGTGAGGGAATGCATGCGCTGCAGCAGCAATATGCGGCTACGATGTCGGCCCTGCGCGAGGCGGCTGAATAAGGGCTTGCGAGCCTTGGGCTGTGTGCCCCGGCCACATATAGGTAAAAGGGCGCCCCGTCGGACCATGTGGCCGGCGGGGCGCCCTTATCTGTTGTGCTGTC
>URYT01000053.1 GCA_900552185.1 uncultured Collinsella sp.
CCCGCGGATACGACGGTCGATACCCTCAAGACGATGCTCCAGGTCGGGCACGCGGCCCTTCAGCGAACGCAGGCGCTCGCTCGTCTGAGCCAGGCGCACCTTAGCGTCGGCGAGCTTGCCGGCGGCCTCGGAATCGTCGCGACGCACGCGATCGAGCTCATCATTGGCCTCGGCAATCTGCAGGCCCAGGTCGCTCGCCTGCGCACGGGACTCATCACGCGAACGAGTGAGCTCGTCCACGCGCGGGCGTGCGGCACGAACGGCCTCGGCAGCCTGCTCGCGGCGCTTGGAAATGCGCACGCGCTCGACCTCGGCATTGTTGGCACTCTGCTCCAGGCGGCCGATCTCGGACAGCAGGGAGCGACGCTCGCCCTCAAGGCGGGCGATCTCGCCGGCAGCATCGCCCTCGGCAGCACGGGCCTCCTCGACGGCAGCGTTGGCCTCGACGACCTGATCCGAAACATGCTCAAACACGGCAGCAAGATCGGGCTCCAGGCCCTCCAGCTCGCGAATGCGACGCTTACGCTCCAGAGCACCCGACGCCTCGCCGGCATCGAGGCCCACACGCACCAAGCCGCCACAGCTTACGCGGGCGCCATCGGGAGTCACATAGGTCACACCGTCAACGACAGGCGCAGCCAGCGCGGCAGCCAAGTCATCGACCACGTAATAGCCGCCGAGCAGCGCCTCGACGACAGGTCCGTAGCCTGCGCGCACGGAAAGACGATCAACCAGGCGGGTACCGGCAGCGCCCTCAGCGGCGGTAGAGCCGCTCACGCCGCGCGCCACCAGCAGTGCCTCGCCCGAGGCCTTCTTCTGGTCCAGAGCCGCACGACCGGCACGCTCAAGCGTGGCGGCGTCATCAAACAGCAGCGCATCGATATCGCCGGCGAGCAATTGCTCAACCAGGCCCTCAAGCTCGCGCGGGGCCTCGAGCACGTCGCCCAGACGACCCGAGACATCATCGCCCAGCGCACCCACCAGACGGCTCACGAGCGGCGAGCTGTCGGCCATGCGGGCATCGAGTTTCTTTTGGCTGGCAAGCTCCGAGCGCACCTCGGATAACTTGTTGCGCGCCTCGCTCTCGCGGGCACGCAAGTCCTTCAGGGCCGCGCGTGCCGCCTCGGTGGCTTCACGCGCATCGACCTGGGCCTGGCGCGCTTCCTCAAGAGCACCCTCAAGCTCCTCTGCGCGGTTGCGACGGCTCTCGAGCGAGGCCGTGACCTCCTCGAGCTGCTCGTCAATCTGCTCCAGGCGCGAGACATACATGTTGTCCTCGACCTCGGCGTTGCTCAGCGAGTCCTTCACCTTGGCGAGCTCGAGCGCGGCGTTATCGGCTACGCGCTGCACATCGCGTTGCTCACGCGTAAGCTGCGAAATCTGATTGTCGAGCGCCACGCGCCGCTCGTGGAGCTCAGCGGCGGCAGGACCAGCGGCGTCAACGTCCTCCTGGGCCTGCATGTGCGCACCGGTCACTTCCTCAAGCTGCACACGCGCGTCCTCGAGCTCCTCGACCACGCGACGTCGCTGATGCTCGGAGCTCGAAATCTGCCCGCGCATGTCAGACAGGCGCGACACCATGTTGTGGCCCTTTTCCTCGAGCAGGCGCATGTCGGAGTTAATGCGGCCGACCACATCTTGCATATGACGGCGCTGCTCGCCCAGGTCGCCCACAAACAGGCCCTTTTCCTCGAGCATGACCTGGAGCTTCTCGAGCTCGCGCTCCTTTTCGCCCAAGCGGTACTGCGCAAGCTCAAGCTCGGCCGCGCCCTCCTTGGAGCGGCTCTCCAGGTCGTTCCACTGCGACTGCAGCGAACGCAGCTCGTCGACGGCTAGCATCTGCGTAAGCTCGTTCGCGCGCGAGGACAGCTCTTTGTACTTGCGCGCGCGATCGACCTGACGCTCCAACGGGCGCAGCTGACGGGCGATTTCCTTATTAATGTCGCGGGCACGGGTCAGGTGCTCATCCATCGACTTGATCTTTTTGAGTGCACGCTCCTTGCGACGCTTGTGCTTGGAAATACCGGCGGCTTCCTCGATGAGGGCGCGGCGCTCCTCGGGGCGGCTCTGCAAAATGGCGTCGAGCTTGCCCTGGCTAATGATGGAATGCGTATCCTTACCCAGGCCCGAATCGTGCAGGATGTCCTGAATGTCCATCAGGCGGCACGGACTCGAGTTGATGAGGTACTCGCTCTCGCCCGAGCGATACATGCGACGGGTGATGGCGACCTCGTCAAAATCGACGGGCAACATATGGTCCGAGTTATCGAGCACCAGCGTGACCTCGGCGACACCCACCGGCTTGCGCGCCGACGAGCCCGAGAAGATGACATCCTCCATGGCCTGGCCGCGCAGCTGCTTGGCGCTCTGCTCGCCCAGGACCCACAGAATCGAGTCAGAGATGTTCGATTTTCCCGAGCCGTTTGGACCGACGATGACGGTCAGGCCCGGCTCAAACGTCATATGGGCGCGGTCGGCAAACGACTTGAACCCTTTGAGCGTGAGGGACTTGAGATACACGGTTCCTCGCTTACACGTGCTTCTTGTTCAGAATCACGCCGTTGGTGGTGTAACCCATGCGGTCGAGCGCTTCGAGCGCGGCAGCTCCCTCGGCTTCCTTCTTTGAGGAGCCGGAGCCGCGACCCTGGCGAATACCATCGATCAAAACCACAGCGGTAAAGGTGGGCGCATGCGCCGGGCCCTCGGAGCCAACGAGCTTGTACGCCGGAGGTTCGTGACCGTCGGCTTGCACGCACTCCTGCAAAAACGACTTGGGGTTCGCAGGATGCTCGGCACGCTCGGAAGCCAAATGCGGCTTAAGCGTACGGTGAATGAACTCCGCCGCAACGTCCCAGCCGGCATCCAGGTACAGCGCGCCCACGAGCGACTCATAGACGTTCTCGAGGGCCGAATGCAGGCCGCGCGCACCGGTACCGGTCTCGGAGGCACCAAAGATGATGATGTCGTCGATGCCCAGCTCGTGAGAAACCTCGGACAGCGTAGCGCCCGAGACAAGCGACACCTTCAAGCGCGTGAGCTTGCCCTCGTCAAACTCCGGATAGGACTCAAACAGGGAGCGTGCGACCACGGCGCCCAAAATGGAATCTCCCAAGAACTCAAGGCGCTCATAGCTGGCAGAAACCGGCTGGCCCTCGACTGCCGAGGGATGCGTAAGCGCCGCACGCAGCAGCACCTTATTATTGAACTCGTGGCCCAGAATTTCCTGGGCACGCGTAAGTCGTTCAGACAAAGCCAAGACCTAGGCCTCCCTGGCGTTTTCGATCGCGTCGACGGCGTCGGCGACAGAGTTGAGCGAGAGCAGAGTCTCGTCATCGATCTCGAGGTTGAACTCGTCCTCGATAGCCGTAACCAGCTGCAGGCGCTCGAGCGAGTTGGCATCGAGGTCGTCAAAGGTGGTCTCATCGCTAATTTCGGCAACATCGACGCCCAGAACGTCAGCAGCGACCTCGGCGATCTTGTCGAAGATTTCGGAGCGGTCCATAGCGCTTCCTCTCATAGTGCATGAATACCAAAAGAATGGTACCGCCCGGGCGGTACCAAGACACGGTTCTGATTCTACCCCACGACGTGCACCGCGAAGCACATAACAGCGCTCTAACTCGCTCTTATAAAACGATACCGTCCATAGAGTTGGCGACATTCTCGACCAGCCCGGCGCGCACGGCTTCGGCCGCCGCGAGCGCACCGTTTTTGACAGCCTCGACCGAGGTGGCACCATGGCCGATCAGGACCACGCCGCGCAGGCCCAAAAGAATCGCGCCGCCCTTGGCGTCGCCCGAAAGTTTGGCTTTAATCTCGCGCATCTGCTTTTTGATGAGCAGCGCGGCAATCTTGGTGCCGAGCGAAGACATAAAGACACCCTTGAGCTCCTGCAGCAAAAACTTGGCAGCGCCCTCGGTGGCCTTGAGCGCAATATTGCCCGACATACCATCGGCAACGACGACATCGAAGTTGCCTGAGGTGAGGTCGGTGCCCTCGCAGTTACCAACAAAGCCGGGAACGGCGGCCTTCATAGCAGGGAAACAGGCCTTGGTAAAGTTAGAACCCTTCTCGTCCTCGGTGCCGTTGGCAAGCAGGCCCACGCGAGGATGCTCGATGCCCAGGACGACGCGGGCATAGGCGCTGCCCATCTGGGCAAAACGCACCATATCGTCAACCTCGACATCGGGGTTGGCACCCATGTCGCACAGCACCGTCAGACCGCCGGCGCGATTGGGCAGCGCATTGGTCAGACAGGGGCGCACCGGCTGCTTCTTGCCTTCGGCCTGATACCTAAACGGCGTCACGTAGGCGGTGGCAGCGGCGGTCATGGCACCGGTCGAGCCGGCGGAGAAGAACGCATCCGCGTTGCCCTTCTTAATGGCGCGGCAAGAAAGCACGATCGACGACTTACGCTTGGTCATCACGGCGCGAATGGGATCGTCATCCATGGCGATAACGTCAGGCGCCTCAAGGGCCTCAACACGTGCATGGGAAGCTGCAAAGGGATTGACGATTTCGGCCGGGCCAGCCGCCAAGACCTCGATATCGGGATCGGCGGCAAGCGCAGCCTCGATACCATCGAGAACAACCTGAGGTTTCTCGTCTCCGCCCACAACGTCTACACAAACGCGAACGTTACTCATATTCATGCTCCTTATACAAAAATGGCCGACTCATTGAGCCGGCCATTGTGGTTCCATTTGGAACGGCATCGCATCCAGAGTATACCGTTACTCGGTAACGATAACCTCGCGGTCCTTGTAGAAACCGCAGCTGGGGCACACGTGGTGCGGAAGCTTGACAGCGCCGCAACGGGGGCACGTGGACTGAGCCGCAGCCGAGATCTTCATGTTGGCGGAACGACGGGTGTGAGTGCGGATACGACCCTGCTTTTGTTTAGGTACGGGCATAGTGACCTTCCTTATGAACTATCCAGTGTGGCGATTACGCGCAAGTAGCGATACTACCACAGTTTTACTCGTCAAGCTTGAGATTCTTCAATGCTGCAAATGGATTTTCCGTGGCAGCGGCCCATTCTGCCTCTGCCTGGACGGCGCAATCGCATTGCTCGACGTTGAGATTGCAACCGCAAGTGGGGCACAGACCGCGGCAATCGGGCTTGCAGAGCACCACAAACGGCGTGTCCATGACGACCGCGTCGTTGATGGGCTCACCCAGATCGACGATACGGTCCTCACCCAGGAGCTCGTAGCCGTCCTCGTAGGCCTCGGGATCCTCGGGCTCCTCAAAGAGGTAGAACTCCTCAATCTCGCCGGCAATATCAAACGAAGCGGGCTCCAGGCAACGATCGCACTCGCCAGTGGCGTGTGCGCGGACCATACCCGTGAGCAAGACACCGGTACCGGCATTGGTAAAGACAACGTCGTAGTCAATGCCATCCTGCAGCTGGTACTCCTTCTCGCCCACCGTGTAGGTGGCGACATCGACCTTACCGGTCAGCGGATACGAATCTCCGGGAAACTCGAGCTGCTCGGAAAGATCGACGGTAACGCTCGGGAACTCAGCCATTACCACTGACCATTCTGTTGGGCGGCACCCTCGTTGAGCTGCTGACGGCAACGGGTAACAGTGCCGGTCAGGCTCTTGAGGTTCTCCTCCAGGTGTGTAAAGACCTGCTCTGCGTAGTCCTCGGCAGCATAACGCGTCTCGCGCTCGTACTGCTGGGCACGATCGCGGATGTCGTCGGCCTGCTGCTGCGCAAGGCGGACGATCTCCTGCTCACCGGCAATGGTGAGGGCCTGCTGCTGAGCGTCGGCGATGATGGAATCGGCCTGAGCAGCGGCGGAAGCCATGAGCTCCTCGCGCTCCTTAAGGATACGGCGGGACTTCTGCCACTCCTCGGGATAGCTCATGCGGATCTCGTCGAGGATGTTGAAGAACACGTCGGCGTCGATGACCTTGAACTGAGCGTTCTTGCCGAAAGGCGGCTTGGCTTCCTCGATCAGCCCTTCGAGCTCATCGACCAAGCTGACGATCCTATCGCCAGGAAAATTCTCGCCCGGCATCCGGTCTCCTTTCATAGGTAACATATCATCGTGCTAGTTTACCACATGCCACCAGGCAATAAGAAACGTCACGAAAAGCGATGTTTGAGCGCTTCGACCACGTTGGACGGGACAAACGTCGATACATCGCTGCCGAGCGAGGCGATCTGGCGAACGACCGAGCTCGAGATATAGCCGTACTGCGGCGCACTCATGACAAAGATGGACTCCAGCTCGCTATCCAGGCGATAGTTAAGGTCGGCCTGCTGCAGCTCATACTCAAAGTCGGTCATGGCGCGCAGACCCTTGACCACGGCCCCCGCCCCCTGCTCACGAGCGAAGTCGACCAAGAGGCCGGTAAAGGGCAGGACCTCGACGCCGTCGATATCGCCGAGCGCCTCGCGGGCCAGCGCCACGCGCTCATCGAGCATAAACGTGGTGCCTACACCGTTTTTACCTTGCGACTCGGCAACAGCGACAATCACGCTGGGAAAGATGCGGCGGGCACGGCGGATCACATCGATATGGCCAAACGTGATGGGATCGAAGGTGCCCGGGACGATCACGCGGTTGATGGTGTCATTCATGGGCGTCCTCCTGAAACGTCGCGGCATCGTTGTTGTCAGCATCGGTGCCGGCGCTATCGCCCTCACCATCGTTATCGCCGACCCAACGAAGCAGGTCGACCGAGGTAATGCCGTAGCGCTTCTCACGTACAGTCTCAAAGCCTGCCGGATGCGCGCCCGCATCGGCGGCGGCATGCTCAAACAAGGCGTAAGCGCCAGACGCAAGCAGACCTTGCTGAGCCAGGTTCTGCAGCAGTTCCTCGACCGGCTCGGCACCAAAAGCATAGGGCGGGTCAAGCAGGATCAGATCAAAGGGGCCGCCCGGCACACGACCGCGCGAGGCACTCGCCAGCATGTCGCCCGTGACCACGCGCCAACGCGCACGGTCACGGCAGAGCGACTCGATATTCTTGGTAATGAGCCGCGCGGCGTTGCGATCGATCTCAAACGTCGTGAGCGAGCGGGCCCCACGAGAGAGCATCTCTAACCCTAAGGCACCGGAGCCGCCAAAGGCGTCCAGCACACGAACCTCGTCCAGATCGAAGTCGAATGCCGACATGACCATAGATGCGCACGACTCGCGCACGCGATCGGTCGTGGGGCGGGTGACATCGCGACCACGGGGCTCCTCGATCTTACGACCGCGCCATTCGCCGCCGATGATTCTCATCCTCCGCTGACCTCCTTAAAGATATGTCGATAACGCATGGCGACCGCGTCGCGCAAGGGACGCGTCGCCACAGAGTCAAGGTTGCAAGCATACCGCAAGAGCTCGACCGCGTCCAAATGGGCCCATTCGATAAGGTCCTCATCGGCGTCCAGGTCCACAAAGCGCAAGGTCACGCCGCCATGCTGGCGGTACCCCAGGATTTCGCCCTCGTGGCGCAGACGCAGGTCCATCTGGGCGAGCGTAAAGCCATCCGAGGTTTTTTCGAGCGATTGCAGACGATCTTGCGCCACCGACGCGCCGCCGTTGCCCTTGGAGTGCGTCATGACCAGGCACGTGCCCGACACGCTGCCGCGGCCCACGCGACCGCGTAGCTGATGCAGCGCCGCCAAGCCAAAGCGCTCACCGTTCTCGATGACCATGACGGTGGCGTTGGGCACGTCGACGCCCACCTCAACCACCGTAGTCGAGACGAGTACATCAATCTCGCCACGCTTGAAGGCATCGATAACCTGGTCCTTCTCCCCCGCTGGCATACGGCCGTGAAGGCGCTCGATGGCAAGACCCGGCAACGCCAGACGCAGTCGATCGAGCTCGGTCGCCGTATCGTGCAGCGGCACGGGGACCGTCACGCGGCCCTCGTCGTCGCGGGCGATACCGGGCACGTCCTCCAGCTCATCGGCCGAGTCACTCGGCTCCACAAGCGGACAGATCACGTAGGCCTGCTGACCCTTCTCGTGCGCCTCGCGGATGGCACCATAGGCCAGGTCGCGGCTCGACTCGGTGAGGACGCGCGTCGTCACGCCGGCACCCGGGACGGGACGATGGCGGATGATACTCGTATCCAGGTCGCCGTAGACCGAGAGCGCCAGCGTGCGCGGGATGGGCGTCGCCGTCATGACGAGCAGGTCCGCGCCGGGGCCCTTCGCGCGCAAGGCGTTGCGCTGACCCACGCCAAAACGATGTTGTTCGTCGATAACCACAAGCGACAAGTGCTTAAAATGCACGTCTTCGGAAAGCACGGCATGCGTACCAAAGAGCACGTCAAGCTCGCCCGATTCCAGCTGCACATGGATGCGCTCGCGCTCCGCCGCCGGCGTGGCGCCCGTCAGGAGTGCCCAGGATATGCCGGCCTGAGAGAGCAAAGGGCCGGTCTTATCGGCATACTGACGAGCCAGCACGCCCGTAGGCGCCATGACGCAGGCCTGGGTGCCGCTATCGACGGCTACGGCCAACGCACAGGCGGCAACGGCCGTCTTGCCGGTACCGACGTCACCCAGCAGCAGACGGTTCATGACGCGCGTATCATCGCACATATCATGCAAAATATCCTGGAATGCGGCCTCCTGCTCGTCGCTCAGCGAAAACGGCAGGGCCTGCCTAAGAGCAGCAAGGTGCTCGCCCGCGATGTGGGCGTAGGGAACCACCTCGACCAAGCCGCCGTCATTGCGCAGACGCAGCGCGAGCTGCAGGTACAGGCACTCCTCATAGGCCAAACGGCGGCGCGCAATGTCGCGCTCGGCCATACTCGAGGGAAAGTGAATCGAACGAAGCGCACGGGCACTGCTCATGAGTTTGCGCTTTGCGCGCAGCGGAGCCGGGATGGGATCAAAGGGATTGCCAACGAGCTCAAGAGCACCGCTCACGATGCGACGCATCCATGCCTGGCTTACGCCGTCACTTACGTAGTGGACCGGCAAAATGGTACCCGCGGCACGACCATCCTCAAGCTTTTCAAAATGCGGCGAGGCCATCTGCTTAAAGCCGTAGGCAAACTCGACCTTACCCATCACGGCCAGACGGTCACCCCGCTTAAGCTGCTGGACAATCCAGGGCTGGCGGAAAAAGGCGACCTGCAGCACGCCCGTGTCATCCACGAGCGATACCTCGGTCACCTGCATGCGCGGACGAGGCTGCTTTTGAACAATGCGATCGACCGTGGCAATGATGGTGCACACGGTACCGATGGGCGCCATCTCGATGGACCATGAGCGAGTGAAGTCCAGATATCGATGCGGGATATGGAGAAGGAGGTCCCCCACCGTCCGAATTCCCAGACGGCGAAGGGCCTCCTCACGTTTACCCGAAACATATTTGAGTCGCGCGATATCCTCGCCGAGCGCATTGCTCTGGGCAAAGCGCTCCGAGACGCGCGGCACGGAGCATATCTCGGACATGTTCAGATGCCTACTCGATCGAGAAGATCACGGGATAGAGCGGCTGCTCGCCACGATGGGCATCGACCTCCAGGTCGGGCTGAGCTTCCTCGATGGCGTCGACGATCTCCTGGAAGGCCTCGTCGGACAGTTCCTCGCCGGCCAGAATCGTCAGCGCGTCGCCCTCCTCTTCCTCCTGCATACGGTTGATGCAGTCGAGGGTGACCTGTTTCACATCGGAGCCGACCACGTCGATGGAACCGGCGATGATACCCATGACGTCACCGGAGTGAATCGGAGAGCCGTCCGAGGCGCTGGAGTCGCGCACGGCGCGGGTGACCTCGCCATCGCGGACCTCGCTGATGGCGTCGACCATAGCGGCGACGGCGTCCTCGAGCTCGGAATCGGGCAGGACGGCGAACAGCGCGGAGAACGCTTGGGGAACGGTCTTGGTGGGAACGACGGCGACCTTCTTATCGGTGCAGGCAGAGGCAGCGGCCTCGGCAGCCATGCGGATGTTACCGTTGTTGGGCAGGATGATGACCGAGGTCGCGTTGACCTGGTCGACGGCGCCCAGCAGGTCGGCGGTCGAGGGGTTCATGGTCTGGCCACCCGAGACGATCACGTCAACGCCGAGGGACTTGAGGATGTCGGCCTCGCCCGAACCGGCGGCAACGGCGACAAAGCCCAGCGCCTTGGCGGGCTCGGCAGCCTTCTCCTGGTCCTCATGAATCTTGGCGGTACGGTCGTGGGCCTCCATCTCCATGTTGTGGATAAAGACCTCATAGATCTGACCGAGCTGCAGCATGTGCTCGAGCACCAAGTTTGGGGTGTTGGAGTGTACGTGAATCTTGTAATCGGGGTAAGCGCCAACGAGCAGCTCGCAGTCGCCCATGGAGCCCAGGAACTTAAGGCACTCGTCCTCGTCAAACGGGGCGTCTGCCTTAAACAGGAACTCATTGCAGTAACGGAACTCCGAGCCCTCCCAGTCGTCATTGGCCTCGATCTCAACACGGCCAAGAGCGGCATCGCGGGCAGAGCCTGCGGAATCAAAC
This sequence comes from uncultured Collinsella sp., assembly GCA_900552185.1. GTDB lineage: Bacteria > Actinomycetota > Coriobacteriia > Coriobacteriales > Coriobacteriaceae > Collinsella. The sequence goes on from URYT01000053.1 coordinate 10,453, forward strand.
GTAGCGGAGAAATCCTCGACAACGGTGCTGCGGCCAAGAGCGGCAGCCACAAAGTTCTCGAGGAAAATGGCAAATCCAAAGGCGCCGGAGTCGACCACGCCGTTCTCCTTCAGAACGGGCAGCAGGTCGGGCGTGCGGGCGACGGACTGGTATGCCTCGACGACG
>URYT01000054.1 GCA_900552185.1 uncultured Collinsella sp.
CATGCGAACCTCCAGTCCGGACCGCTTCACGGTCCAACTTTCTGTCCGCACCCCCCTTGGGAAGATTTCTGCTTACGATCTGTTCAATGTGCTCATACCGGGCGCACTCGTAACATATTTCGCCAGTCAGACACCGTTGGGCAGTTTTATCGATTGTTCTAACTGGATGGCGTTATCTGTGATGAGTTATGTTCTCGGGCTTATTGCTTCACGGATTGGCTCTCTCTGCATTGAGCCGTTGGTTCAAAACCTGAAGCCTACCAGAAAACGGGACTATTCTGCCTTTGCGTATGCTCAGAAAAACGATCCTAAGGTCGAACAGCTCCTAATGATTTCAAACATGTATCGCAGCATGGCTGGGGCGGGTGTTTTGCTCGTCATTGTTCTGCTCGCATCGTTGCTGCCGGAATCTTTTCGATTTGAAGCGGCTTTTGTGACCCTATTCGCTTTTACCGTTCTGTTTGTTATCGCTTGGGTCAAGCAGGAATGGTATGTAGAAAAACGAATCAACTTCAATCTTGAGGAGTGTGATAACCATGAGCGAGATTAAGTCTCTGTCCGTAGATAACGGCGACATGTTTTATATCAATCACAATACTGATAACTTCAGCATGATTGACTGTAATATTACCGATGAGCGTAAGTCGGAAATCCTTGATGAGGTCAAAAACCTTGCAGGGAAAAAGGGCGTCGTTCGTTTTATCAGTACGCATCCGGACCAAGATCATATCCAGGGTATTGAGTATCTTGATGAGCTCGGGCTTATCAAGAATTTTTATTGCGTTGACAATAATGTCTCTAAGTCCACGGAGACTGAGAGTTTCAAAAAGTATAAAGATCTGAAGGGGTCGTCGTGCGCTTACAAAATATACAAGGGGTGTAATCGTAAATGGATGAACGTTTCTGATGGTGAGCGCGGCTCTGCTGGGATTAGCGTCCTCTGGCCCGATGTGAATAATGAGACCTTCCAGGATGCTTTGCGGGATGCCGAAAGCTCTGATAAACCCAATAATATTAGTCCTGCGATTGTCTACTCTCTTGAGGAAGGGGTCCGTGCGCTTTGGCTTGGTGACATGGAGAATGACTACATGGTGGCGATTGAAGACTACATCTCGCTTTCGCCTGTGGACATTCTATTTGCACCGCATCATGGACGAAAGTCTGGTCGCGTCCCTAAGACATGGCTGGATAAGTTGGATCCTCGGTTGATTGTTGTAGGAGAAGCCCCGTCAGACGAGCTTGATTATTACTCGAATTACAACACTCTGACACAGAACAGCGCTCGCGATATTTTGTTCTGTTGCGAGGCCGGTAAGACTCATGTTTACGTTGGATCTCCTTCTTACAGCGTCAATTTCTTGAGTGAAGACCCTAATGCTCCGCGAGTGAAGGGTGTGCTGCATTATTTGGGCTCTTTTGATTGCGGTGACCGTTAGCCTCTCGGTTGCCTGCTGCCGCTTCCTTCGTCTAGATTGTATTTATGGTCTGTCTGCACTTTTGCCGGACAGCCTAGACGTGCCCTTCCGTCTCATTGAGATGGTGTAGGATATCGACCTGTAATACAAAAGCTCTTCCGGAGCTTTAAGGGTGACGCTTTCGACAAGAGAGTGTTGCCCTTTTTTCATGCATGTAATGTTTGACGTGCTGGCTAAGCGCCATTCAGGCAATGGAATGCTTGAGTGTGGGTGGTTTGACACTTTACGTCTGCTGTCGCGGCTGCAGCAAGTGCTTGATTTAGCATACTTAAAGTCTATAATCAAAGAAAAACTCTGATATCCTTTTTAAAACAATGAAAGGAATGTTGAGGACAATGCTTTGCCAGTTCACCTTCAGGAACTATAGATCCTATCGCGACGAGGCGGAGCTTTCCATGCAGGCGACTCCGATGAAGGAGTTTGATCGTTCCCTCATCGAGTGTCCAGATGGACAGAGTTTCCTTCCGGTGGCTGCGGTGTACGGGCCCAACGCCGGCGGCAAGTCTAACCTGCTTGAGGCTCTCGACTACGTTCGTTCGGCGGTGGCCAGACCGATCAGATTACTGTCCGCCAGCGCTGATGCACCAGAGGGTGATCGTCCATCGATACCCCGTTGTTCTGCGTTCGGGTTCGATGACGTGTCTGCTGCCGAGCCCACTGAGTTCGAGCTCTACTACCGCGCTGGTGACCACGAGTACCGCTATGCCTTGTCCGTACACGCCGATGAGATCGTGTCCGAAGGGCTGTGGCGGCGTAAATTGGGAGCGTCGCGTACGGCGATGCTGTTCGAGCGCGAGGGTGCAGAGGTTTTGCTCGGTCCCACGCTGCGCAAGCTTGTGACGGCAGCGAAGTTCAACCCTAGTCTGCCGTACCTATCGTTCCTTTGCATCAACTTTGATGTGCCGGTGGTCAAGGAGGCTGCCAGTTGGTTTCTTGATGGGGTGTTCCTGAACTACAACAGCTCCTATCTGGAGCAGATGCTCGAACAGTTGCTCGACGAGGATGACTCACCCGAGGTCACGCGTTTTCTGCGCGCCGTTGATGTGCGTATCGATGGCTTCAGAGTGGAGAGGGCGCCGGAATGGCGCGGCCAGCGCGTCTTCGTGAGGCACGAGGTGAGCGGCAAGGCGTACGAGTTGCGTTTATCCGAGGAATCTGCCGGCACCCAGAAGCTCATGGGGTTGGCTGCGTATCTGATGACAGCGCTTGAGCGTGGAGGCACCGTTGTGGTAGACGAGCTCGACGCCAAACTGCACCCGAAGCTTCTTCGCTATGTGATTCTGCTGTTTAAGGATCCTGAGGTCAACAAGAGTGGCGCGCAGCTCATCTTCTCGTCTCAGGACGTGTCAACCATGCGAAACGACGTGTTCCGCCGCGACGAGATATGGTTCGCTGCGCGCGGCGAGGGGGAGGCGAGCCAACTGTGGTCTCTCGCCGACATCCACGAGGCAAACGGTAATCTGGTAAGCAAGAACGCGGCTTTCGACAAGCAATACCTGTCCGGTCGCTACGGCGCCGATCCGTATCTCACCCGCATCGAGGAGTGGGATTAGCATGGTGGCGAAGAAGTCGAAGGGCTGGCGCAGTGGCAAGCGCGAGGGCCGCTCGCGCATGGTTCAGATGACACGTCATCTCGTAGTGAGCGAGGGCAAGGAGACCGAGCCTCGCTACTTTGAGGGTGTGCGTGCGGCGTTGGGCGCGGCGAATGAGCGCAAGGTTGCCATTGTCGTTAAGGGAACCGGCAAACACACGCTTGACCTGTTTGACTTCGCCGTCGAACACTGCCGCTATGCGCCCGAGACGTTCGATCACGTGTGGCTCGTGTATGACAAGGATGACTTCCCTGCGTCCGACTTTGATGCGATGGAGCGCAAGTGCAACGAGCTCTCTGATGGTTCGAGGACTTTCCACGCGTTGTGGTCCAACCCCTGCTTCGAGCTGTGGCCTCTTCTGCACTTTCGCTACACGACCGCGCATATGTCCGCGTCCGACTGCCAGCATGCCCTCGCGCAGGAGATGTTGAAGAACTTGGGTATCGAGTACCGCTAGAACTTGGACGGGATGTTTGGGGCAGTGGATGATAGGCGTGGCGAAGCATTGCAGCGTGCTGGGCGCCTCGTCGCGTACCATAGGGAACTGGGTAACATTAAGCCATCTGCGCAAAACCCTGCAACTAAGGTGGGCGAAATTTTCGATGTAATCGGGCCGTATCTGGTTGGCTAGGCGAGTCGCTGGATTGGCTTTCCGGTTAGTGCGATTGGCGGATTGTACTGCGCTATTGCGAGTCCGGTGCGTAGGAGAAGTGCGGGGAAAATCGAAACTCGCCGAGCGCACACCGATTTTTGCCAACAAAACTGCAGGTCGCGGATGCTCAAAACAGGGGCCTGTTTGACAGATCTCGGTTTTTCACCGCACTTCTGGATTGGGTGCTCATTTAGCACTCTCGATGTCCCCACATCACCTAAAAAAGTTCTTAAAACAGCCTTAAAGGCGCCTTGGCTCGCGTTGACAGCGTACAATACGCATGTTTGACTATGACAAATGTGGAATTAAGGGGAGGGGTGCGCCATGGAGGTGCTGGTTGTTGGCAACACCGCATATGTTGACGATGACTTTTGTGCCAAGGCGTTCCCCGGGGACCATGTGCAGGTCGTAGCCGCGCAGGACGCGTACCGCGACGAGTCGTCGCCCCATTCCTCGTGGAAAGAGCTTCTGCAACACCTGGATCAGGCCTACGAGTTCGACCGCATGGTCTACCTTTCCAATTACCTTACCCCGCATACCGATATCGTGGGCGATATCGAGCTGTTGCGCTCGGTCTTTCGTGCGTGCATGGGTCGCCGGGTCCAGCTGCTGTATGTAGCGGGGCCCGCGAGCGCCGAGGGCGCCGCCGATGCCGCAGAGCAAACGGGAAAGGGCATTATCGCCCGAGTGGCTAACGACCTGTGCCGCCATTACGCTGCGCGCGAAGACGTTCAGGTAAAGATTCTGCGCGCGCCTTTCCTGTACACTGCCTCTGCCGCACTGGAAGATCCGTTTTTGGCGCCGTTGTTCGACGCATGCTCAACCGGATCGGTCGCTCTGCAGGGCGCGGAGGATGCGGCGTTTCCTCTGCTGTGTGCCGAGGAGCTCGCGGTGCTGGTGCGCCGCATCTTTGATAGCTGGGACGCCTCCTTTGAGACGCTCGATGTTGCCGATACTTTCCATCACACGTCGGGTGAAGTGGGCGAGGCCCTCAAGGTGCTGTTCCCAGAACTCTCGGTTGCCTATGGCGATTCTGCCGGCTACGCCCTGCCCGCCAGCGACGTCGTTCGCGTGCGCTATGGCTGGTTTCAGCGCTACGACCTGCTGCGCGATCTCTCGACCATTCAGGCTCGCTGGGATGCTGGCCGCGCAAAGAAGGTCAACCCATTGCGCGCCGCCATCGATCGCATCCAGATGCGTACGCTGCTTATCAAATGCCTGGAGACGGGCGTCGCCTGGGTCCTGTTCGAGGTGCTGGAGCATCTGTTCTCGCAATCGGCCCAGCTCAACGTGCTCGATTATCGCCTGCTCTACGTCGTGCTCATCGGCACGCTGTATGGCCTGGACTTTGGCCTAGTTGCGGCGCTGTTGGCATCGGTGGGCTTGGCCGTGAGCTTCTTTACCCAGTATGGCTATACCTTCCAGGGCCTGTTCTACGAGCCGTCCAACTGGCTGCCGTTTATCGCGTACTTTGTGGTGGGCGCTGTGTGCGGCTACGTACAGCTGCGCAACAGCGAGGCCATTAAGGTAGAGCGCGACCAAAACGAGCTCGTGCGCAATCGTAATACGTTCCTCACGCAGCTCTACCACGATGCCATCGAGGACAAACGCACATACAAGCGGCAGATTGTTGGGCGCCACGATAGCTTTGGAAAGATCTTTGCCGTGACGCAAGAGCTCGACGTGCTCAATCCGCGCGACATCTACCGCAAGTGCTGCGAGCTCATGAGTGAGATTCTCGAAAACGATTCGGTGACGATTTACCATGTTTCGGGCGGGGCGTTTGCACGTCTGGTGGCTGCGAGTCCCGTGGTTGCCGAAGATGCCCCGCGCTCGCTTGCGCTTGAGCAGCTTGCGCCTCTTTTGGGCGGCGGCGGTCGTTCGAACCTGTGGGTGAACCGCGAGCTGACGTCGGGGCTTCCCATGTTTGGATATACGATCGAGCGCGACGGGGAGCCCGCCGTGTTGATCTTTGTGCGACGCGCGATCGAGAACCAAATGACGCTCTATTACCAAAACCTGTTCCGTATCTTGTGTGGACTGGTCGAAAGCGCGTTGGGCCGTGCCTTCGATTATGAGGCCGTGGCGCAGGATAAGCGCTGCGTTGCCGGTACGTGCGTACTCAAGCAGGCGGCCTTTGGCCAAGAGCTCGCGGCCGAGCAGGCGCTGACAGACAACAAGATGGGAAGCTTTTTGCTCCTTCGCGTGGTGCCGGGTATGGAGCCTATCGGCGAGCTGGTGGGCGCGATTGGTTCGGCGATCCGCGAGAGCGATGCGGCGGGCCTGGTCGACGGTGACGTGCTCTACCTGCTCATGCGCCAGGCAAAAGCGTGCGATCTGCCCATTATTCGCGAGCGCCTGAGCGCCAAGCAGATTGCGGTGGAGCCCGTTGACGGCGAAGGCATCGTGGCGCTGCTTCAGCACATTGCCGACGCCGGTGACGGCGAGGGGGATGTCGCTTGATCTCGCTTGTCGTTGCTGCTGTCTTGCTGTTGATTCATGCGCTGGTTTGCCTGGTGCTGTGGACGCTTATGAAGTTGGGCCTGCTGCCGGTGCGCGGGCATATGTTGGCCGTGATGGTGCTCGTGCCGTTGTGGGGCCCGCTGCTGGTGGTGCTGCTTATCGCGCGCAGTGCCGTGTTTGGCACGGACCTCACGGACGCCACGTTGGAGACGCTGCGCATTAAAGATGAGCTGCATCGCAGCATCTTGGTGCACGACCGTGAAGCCGATGCGGGCGTGATCCCGCTCGAGGAGGCGCTCATCGTCAACGACCCGGCAGACCGGCGCCGCTTAATGCTCTCCATGCTCACCGAGGAGCCCGACGCGTACCTGGCACAGCTGCAAGCAGCTAAGCTGAACGACGACGTAGAGGTGGCGCACTATGCCGCGACAGCGGTGGCGCAGATCTCCAAGGAATCCGACCTTAAGCTGCAACAACTTGAGCGTGCCTTTAAGACGGACCCGAGCGCGCATAATCTCAATGAATACTGCGATTTTCTTGGTGAATACTTGAACTCCGGCTTGGCCGAGGGGCGCGTGGCTCAGATTCAGCGTCAGCAGTATGCGCACCTGCTTGCGCGCCGCTGCGAGCGCGAGGATACCTTTGAGCTGCGCATTCGATATGCGACGGCGCTGGCCGATGTCGGACAGATCGACGAGGCGCAGGCCGTGACCGACCAGTTGGTGCTCGACGTTCCCGAGGAGCAGGAAGTTTGGATGCTTTGCCTGCGCCTGGCGGTGATGCGCCGCGACGGTGACGAGGTCCACCGCGTGATCGATGCGATCGACAAACAGCATGTTTACTTGAGCGCCGCCAACCGCGAGGAACTGGCGTTTTGGCGCAACGGAGAGGAGGCCCGATGAACGTGGTACAGCATATCCGCGACCGTGCGGGCCATTTTCGCTGGAAGGGACTGCTCGTGGTGTGGGCGGTCTTTATTGCCATGGCCGCCGTGCTGCTGGTGGAGCGTGCCGGCGTGCAGTACAGTGCGGGCCAGCATAAGCTGGGGATGCTTGCCGCCAACGACGCGGTGCCGGCCTCCTCGGCGATATTTGGCCAAAAGCCGACGTGCCTGGTCATTACCGATACCGATCAAGACGGCGTCGAGGACGTAAAGGAGCAGTTTGATCAGATCCTGCTCGACATGAAGATCGCGCACCGCGACGTGGACCTTGCCCTGGACGGCGCGGATGCCATTCCCTCGCTGACGTCCTTCGATCGCGTGATTTTGCTCATGCCGTCGCTCGATGGGCTCGGTACGCACCTGACCGACATTATGAGTTGGGTGAGTGCCGGCGGTTCGCTTATGCTCGCCATGCCGCCGGATAACTCGAGCTATCTGCAAGTGATCGCTCCCAGGCTTGGCATTGAATCGGCCGGATATGACTATGTAAAAGCCGAAAGCATTGTGCCGAGCGCGGACTTTATGCTGGGCGGGGGAGAGCGCTACGAGCTCTCGGACCCCTTTGATTCGTCGCTTTCGGTTTCGCTGCGCGAGTCGGCGCGTGTGTGGGCTAAGACCGGCGATGCGGGCGCCCCGCTCATGTGGTCCAATGACTGCGGTAGCGGACGCACCGTGGTATGCAATATTGGTGTCTACGACAAGGTCATGCGCGGGTTTTACGCCGCGGCGATCAGCCTGTTCGGCGATGCCACGGCATACCCCGTCATCAACAGCGCCGTCTTCTATCTGGACGACTTTCCCAGTCCCGTGCCTTCGGGCGACGGCACCTACATCAAGCGCGACTACGGGCTTTCCATCGCCGACTTTTATGCCAAGGTCTGGTGGCCCGATCTGCAAAAGCTCGCGCAAAAGTACGGCATTCGCTATACCGGCGTGATGATCGAAAACTACGAGGACGCGGTCAACCAGACCGAGCCTGCTCGTCAAGCCGATACCACGCAGTTCCGCTACTTTGGTGGCATGCTGCTGCAGATGGGCGGAGAGCTGGGCTTTCATGGCTACAACCATCAGCCGCTGGCGCTCTGGGATACCGACTACGGCACGCTGTACGACTACAAGACGTGGAAGAACAAGGAGACGCTCGTCGCATCGCTCGACGAGCTTATCGCCTTTCAGGACGAGTTGCTGCCCAACGCGCGCGGCTCGGTCTACGTGCCGCCGTCAAATATCCTTTCGGTACGCGCTCGCAAGATTATTGGCGAGGACGTGCCGCGCATTAAGACCGTTGCCAGTACGTATTTTGAGGACGGCACCGACCTGCCGTACGTGCAGGAGTTTGGCGTGGCGAGCGATGGCATTGTGGAGCAGCCGCGTATTGTCTCGGGCGGCATGGTCGACGATTCCTATATGCGTCTCGCCGCCGTGTCCGAGCTCAACATGCACTACGTGAGCACGCACTTTATGCACCCGGACGACCTGCTCGATCCCGATCGCGGCGCTACGGAAGGTTGGGAGGTCTACAAGGGCGGCCTGACCGACTACCTGGACTGGCTTACCAAGTCTGCGCCCGACCTGCGTCGCCAGACCGGCTCGGAATGCTCGGGCGCCATCCAGCGCTTTTCGTCCGTGACGGTGAGCGTGGATACCGGCGCGGATGCCTGGACGCTCAGTCTGGGCAATTTCCACGACGAAGCGTGGCTCATGTTCCGCGCCAATAACGGCGAGCCGGGTGCAGTCGCGGGTGGCGAGATTACGCATCTGACGGGCGACCTGTATCTGGTCAAAGCCACGGACAAGACGGTGACCATTGCGCGCAAGGAGGGTGGCTACAAATGAGAATCTGCTTGGTACTCGAGGGCTGCTACCCCTATGTGCACGGCGGCGTGTCCACCTGGATGCACGGCTATATCCAGGCCATGCCCGAGCACGAGTTTGTGCTGTGGGTGATTGGCGCGCATGCTGCCGACCGCGGCAAGTTTGTCTACGAGCTGCCCGGCAATGTGGTCGAGGTGCACGAGGTGTTTCTGGACGACGCCCTGCGTCTTTCGGGCGAGCAGGAAGAGGCGTACTATAACGACCGCGAGCGCGAGGCGCTGCGCCGCCTGGTGTCGCTCTCCAATCCGGATTGGGACGTGCTGTTCGATATCTTCCAGCGCCGCCGCGTGCATCCGCTCTCGTTTTTGCAGAGCCGCGCCTTTATGGATATCTTTCGCGACGTGTGCCTGGCCGAGTATCCCTTCACGCCCTTTGCCGACGCATTCCATACCATGCGCTCCATGCTGCTGCCTGTGCTCTACCTGCTGGGCAGCGAGGTGCCGGTGGCCGATGTGTACCACGCCATCTCGACTGGCTACGGCGGCCTGCTCGCCTGCCTGGGTTCGAGCGTTCACCATGCGCCGGTGCTGCTCACCGAGCATGGCATCTATACCCGCGAACGCGAGGAAGAGATCATTCGCGCCGACTGGGTGGTGCCGTCGTTTAAGGATCGCTGGATCCGCTTTTTCCACCTGCTTCGGAGGAGATCTACCGCCGCGCCTTTCGCGTGACGAGCCTGTTTCATAACGCCCGCAAGACGCAGATTGATATGGGCTGCGATGCGGACAAATGCCTGGTCATTCCCAATGGCATCCAGTTCGATCGCTTTAAGGACATTCCCTTAAAGCCCGATGACGGATGGGTGGACATTGGCGCGGTGGTGCGCCTGGCGCCCATCAAGGACGTCAAGACCATGATCTATGCCTTCTTTGAGCTGCACGAGCGCCTGCCCAAGGTGCGCCTGCACATCATGGGCGGCGTGGACGACGAGGAGTACGGCGCCGAGTGCCATGCACTCGTCGATACCCTGGGCGTGCGCGACCTGATCTTTACCGGCCGCGTCAACGTGGTCGAGTACATGGAAAAGCTCGACTTTACCATTTTGACGAGTATCTCCGAGGGCCAGCCGCTCAGCGTGCTGGAGTCGCTTGCGGCGCGTCGTCCCTGCGTGACGACCGAGGTCGGCTGCTGCCGCGAGCTGCTCGAGGGCGCCCCGGGCGACGACTTTGGCGTGGCGGGTTTTGTGACGCCGCCTATGTATCGTAAGGGCCTGGCCGATGCCATGGAGCGCATGTGCACAAGCCGCGCCCGTCGCATTGAGATGGGGGAGCGCGGCCAGCGTCGCGTTGCCACGTTCTTTTTGCACGAGCAGATGCTCGCCAACTATCGCGCGCTGTACGACGAGACGGCGCGTGCGTTTGACCTGCCCAGAGAGGGGGAGTAGCCAGTGGCTGG
>URYT01000055.1 GCA_900552185.1 uncultured Collinsella sp.
ATTCTGATTAGCGGTACCGACGGCGTGGGCACCAAGCTCGTGCTCGCCCAGATCATGGACCGTCACGAGACGGTGGGCCAGGACCTGGTCGCTATGTGCGTCAACGACATTCTGGCTTCGGGCGCCGAGCCGCTGTTTTTCCTGGACTACGTTGCCATCGGTCACATCGAGGCCGAGCACATGGCAAAGATCATCAAGGGCGTGGCCGATGGCTGCAAGCTCGCGGGCTGCGCGCTCGTGGGCGGCGAGATGGCCGAGCACCCGGGCGTTATGGCTCCGGCCGACTACGACCTCGCCGGCTTTACCGTGGGCGTCGTCGATCGTCCCAAGATGCTCGACCCCGCGAACGTTCGCCCCGGCGATGTGATCCTGGGCCTGCCCTCCACCGGTGTGCACTCCAACGGATACTCACTCGTGCGCAAGGTTATCGGTGTTGACGGCATCAAGCCGGGTACGCCCGAGGCTGCCGCTAAGGCCGAGGAACTAAGCCGTCCGCTCGAGGAGCTCGGCGGTGCATCGCTGGCCGACGCCCTGCTGGCCCCCACGCGCATCTACGTCAAGCCGATTCTGGAGCTGCTGCGCAATGCCGCCAACGTTCATGCCATTGCCCACATCACCGGCGGCGGTATTACCGAGAACCTCAACCGCGCGCTCGCCGACGACGTCGACGCCGTGGTCACCCGCAACGGCGCCGAGATGGGCTGGGATGTTCCGCCCGTCATCACCTACGTGTCGCGCCAGGCCGATCTCGCGCCCAACGAGGCATGCAAGACCTTCAACATGGGCGTTGGCCTGTGCCTGATCGTCGCCCCCGAGGACGAGGCCGCGGTGACCGAGGCTCTGGTCGCGCTGGGCGAGAAGCCGTTCCGCGTGGGCGAGTGCGTCGAGGGTTCCGGTAAGGTCGTGTACTCCGATGAGCGCTAACGAGCGGATGACTGCTGCCGAGGGCCTGGATTTTGTGCCCTATACCCGTCCGACCGGCACCGATACGGCCGAGCCGCTCAAGATCGGTGTGCTCATCAGCGGTTCGGGTACCAACCTGCAGGCGCTGATCGATCTGATCGCTGCCGGCAAACTCAACGCTTCGATTGAGCTTGTGGTGTCGAGCCGTCCTTCGGCTAAGGGTTTGCAGCGCGCTGAGCGCGCGGGCATCCAGACGCTTACGCTGTCCAAGGATGTCTATGCCGACCCCATCGCCGCCGACGAGATCATCGCGCACGAGCTGCTCGAGCGCGGCTGCGAATATGTGGTCATGGCCGGTTACATGCGCATGGTGCACACGCCGCTGCTGGCGGCGTTTCCCAACCGCGTGGTCAACTTGCATCCGGCACTGCTGCCGAGCTTTACCGGCGCGCATGCGATCGACGATGCCTTTGCGCGCGGCGTCAAGGTAACCGGTGTGACCGTGCACTTTGCCAACGAGATCTACGACAACGGCCCCATCATCGCCCAGCGCGCGCTGGCTGTTGAGGAAGGTTGGGATGTCGACACGCTCGAGGAGCACATCCACGCGATTGAGCACGTGCTGTATCCCGAGGTCGTGCAGATGCTCGCCGACGGCCGCGTCCACGTGCTGGAGAGCGGCAAGGTCGCAATTGACGCGCCTCGCGGCTAGCGGCGCACAGTACAATTTAGCCGAGTAGTCAGGGTGGTCATTGGCGCCAAGGCGCGCGTGGCCACCTTTTGTTTTGGGTAGTCACCTGCGACGTTCTTTAACGACTAGTCATTTAAGAACGTCGCAGGTGACTAGATGAGAGAGGTGAGCGCATGGCGGATAACGAAGCGCTGTTTACGCCTGAGCTGGTGTTTTTTGATTGGGAGTGTGCGACGCCGGATGAGGTGTTCGCGCGGCTCGAGGGCGAGCTTGCACCACGTGGCTACATTGCATCCGGTTGGCTCGACGCCGTTCGCACGCGCGAGGATGCCTATCCCACGGGTCTTGCCATGCCGGCGGCAAACATTGCCATTCCGCATACCGATCCGGGGTTTGTGGCCAAGCCCTATATCGCGGTGGTGAAGCCCGCCGCGCCCGTGACATTTAACGCTATGGCTGGCATGGGCGCTCCGGTGCCGGCGCAGATCGTCATCAATCTGGGCATCGCAGAGCCGGGCGGTCAGGTCGAGGCCCTGCAGGCGCTCATGAACATCTTTATGGACGCCGATGCCGCAGCCGACGTGCTCGGCCAAACCACGCCGCAGGGCATGGTCGACGCCATCCGCCGTCACTTCTAAGGTGGGGCTGAGTCGGCACTTGGGGACTGTCCCTAACTGCCGGCTGCCAGAGCTGTCCCCTTTGCACCAAAATGGTGCAGATTAACCTGTCCCCAATGCACCAAGCGTGCCGCGGGGGCTGCGTTGTGACACAATGGCGTTTGTTCGATTCGTTATGCGAAAGGCCAACTATGGCAAATAAGAAAAAGAACTCCGAGGCCGCGCCGATGCCCGAGCAGCAGGCCCGCGCTGCCTCCAGCTCTCGCAAGAAGCAGCGCAAGACGTACGTGTCTAAGACCGTCAAGATCGTCCTGGTGGTCATCGGCGTGCTGGCAATGCTGCTTTCCGTCTCGGCGATGGCGTGCTCCGGCCTTATGTCGCAGGCCGAGGACACCTCGGGCTACAAGCTGACCGGCGGTGTTGCTGCAACTATCAACGGCACCAACCTCACCGAGGACACCGTGACCAAGCAGATCATGAGCATGCGCACGTCCTACGGCTACACCAAGGACAAGGACTGGGCGCAGTATCTGGTTGACAACGACCTCACGCCCAAGAAATACCGCAAGCAACTCATCGACTCCTACACGCAGCAGATTCTGCTTCAGCAGGCGCAGAAGGAAAACGGCGTGACGGTGTCGGACGAGGAGGTCGAGAAGGCTTGGAAGGACGCGTGCAAGAGCGCGGGCGGTGCCAAGGCCTTTAAGAAGACCCTCAAGACCTACGGCTATACCGAGGACACCTACAAGGATTCGCTCAAGGAGAGTCTGGCGCAGCAGAAACTCAAGGATGCGGTAGCGCCCACAAGCAAGCCCAAGGACAGCGAGATTGTCGATTACATCAACGAAAACCTGTCCAGCTACAACGACGCCCGCCGCTCGTCGAACATCCTGATCAAGGTCGATTCCGACGCTTCCGACGAGGACAAGGCCGCCGCCAAGGCCAAGGCGCAGGAGTGCCTGGACAAGATCAACTCCGGCGAGCTGAGCTTTGAGGACGCCGTGGAGCAGTATTCCGACGATACCGGCTCCAAGGAGAAGAAAGGCGATGTGGGCTGGGATAAGCTCACCACCTTCGTCGACAGCTACCAGACGGCGCTCGAGGGGCTCAACAAGGGCGACGTGAGCGAAGTCGTCGAGTCGACCTATGGTTACCACATCATCAAGTGCACCGACTACTTCCATGTCGATAATCAGGTCGATGACATTAAGCAGGTGCCCAAGGACATCAAGAAGTACGTCTCCAACGTGGTAAAGACGCAGGCGGCAAGCACCGCGTACAGTGAGTGGCTGGAGCAGTACAAGAAGGACGCCGACATCACCGTCAACCCCATGCCCAAGGACGTGCCGTATAACGTGAGTCTGAAGGGCGTCACCAAGAGTTCGACCGACGATTCGTCGACGACTAAGTAATCATGGGGCGGTGCCCGCGTGAGTGCCGCCCACGCTATTGAGGAGGATATGCAGATGACCAACGAAGAGCTGCAGAAGGAAATGATTGCGGCCATGAAGGCCAAGGACAAGGTTCGCCTGTCCATCATTCGCCAGGTTAAGGCCGAGGTGAAGAATATCGAGGTCAACGAGCGCCGCGATGTGACCGAGGAAGACGTCAACAGCATGATCAAGCGTCTGATCAAGCAGACGAGCGAGACGCTGGAGATGTCCATCAAGGCCGGCACCGACCAAGAGCGTACCGACAACCTGACCGAGCAGGTCAAGATTCTGGAGAGCCTGCTGCCCGCGCAGGTTTCGGGCGAGGAGCTCGAGGCCCTGATTGAGCAGGTCATCGCCGAGCTGGGTGCCACGTCCAAGAAGCAGATGGGTCAGGTCATGGGTGCCCTGGGCAAGGCCACCGGCGGCAACTTCGACAAGCCGGCCGCGGCAAAGATCGTCGGAGCCCGCCTCGCGTAGGGGCCGAGTGGCACACAGTTGAGGCTGAGGGGGCGTGACCATTGCGGCCGCGCCCCTTTTTGCTGGGCTGGGCAATCATTGGGGACGGACTTAAATGAGTGCCCAATGAGCAGGTACTCATTTAAGTCTGTCCCCAATGACTAGGTGGAAGGTTGCGGGTTCTTTACGGGAATGTAGTGTGGGCTGCGGAAACGCGGTTCTTTCCGTACAATAGTTCAACTCGTGTAAACGCAGGGAAGGGACATTCATGGCAGACATGATCGAGATCAAGCATCTCAACAAGTACTTTGGCGACCTGCATGTGCTCAAAGATATCAATCTCACTGTCAAGCGCGGCGAGAAGCTCGTAATGATCGGGCCTTCCGGCTCGGGTAAGTCGACGCTCATCCGTTGCGTCGATTATCTGGAGGAACCCACGTCGGGCGAGGTCGTCATCGACGGTACGCCGCTCACCAAGAAGAATCACCTGGAGATGGCTCGCAAGTACAGCTCCATGGTGTTTCAGCAGTTCAACCTGTATCCCAACATGACGGTGCTGGGCAACCTGACGCTCGCGCCCATCAAACTGCAAAAGAAGAGCAAGGAGGAGGCGACCGAGATCGCCATTGCCGCGCTCAAGCGTGTTGGCATGGCGCATAAGGCCGGCGAGTATCCGCAGAATCTCTCGGGTGGTCAGCAACAGCGCATCGCCATCGCCCGTGCCCTGTGCACCAAGCAGCCTATCATCCTGTTTGACGAGCCGACCTCGGCACTCGACCCCGAGATGGTCCAGGAAGTCCTGGACGTTATGATTGAGCTCGCGCAGGAGGACATCACCATGATCTGCGTGACGCACGAGATGGGCTTTGCGCGCCAGGTGGCCGACCGTGTCATCTTTATGGAGGACGGCCGCATCCTGGAGGAGGGCACGCCCGAGCACTTCTTCGATAACCCCGAGAACCCGCGTTGCCGCGAGTTCCTGTCCAAGATTCTGCACTAGGCGCGGTGATGGACATGACGGATATGACGAGGGCGGCCGTGTCGCGCCGTCACTTTTTGCAGCTGGCGGGCGCCGGTATGCTTGCGCTGACGGGGACCGCGCTTGCCGGTTGCGGCAACTCCACCAGCGGCGAGGGCTCCGACAAGGGGTCTAAGCTTGCGGCCATTAAGTCGCGTGGCCATCTGAATGCCGGCGTTAAGAAGGACGTTCCCGGTTACGGCTATTACGACACCGCCAAGGGCCGCTTTGAGGGCATGGAAGTCGATTTGTGCTACCAGATCGCCGCTGCCGTCTTTGGCGTGAGCTACAAGGATGCCCGTGCCCAGGAGCTTGTCGAGTTTACCGACGTAACGCCCAAGACGCGCGGCCCGCTGATCGATAACGGCCAGCTCGATGTGGTCGCGGCGACCTACACCATAACCGACGAGCGCAAGAAGAGCTGGGATTTCTCGACGCCGTACCGTACCGACTACGTGGGACTCATGGTCAAGAAGCGTTCGGGCTTTACCTCGATTGAGGACCTGGACGGCAAGGTCATTGGCGTGAGCCAGGGTGCTACCACGCAGGGCCTGATCGAGCAGATGATCAAGGACAACGGCTTTAGCTGCGAGCCCGAGTTTAGGGCCTTTAGCGGCTACCCCATCATCAAGAGTTCGCTCGATGCCGGCAATATCGACGTCTTTGCCATGGACCGCTCCACGCTGGCCGGTTACATGAACGAGACCGTTGAGCTGCTGCAGCCCGAGGTCAAGTTTGGTGAGCAGGGCTACGGCGTGGCGACCAAGAAGGGCTGCGACCTTTCGGCCGTGGTCGATCAGGTGATTTGCGATCGCCTGGCCGACGGCTGGCTCGACCAAGAGGTCAAGACCTGGGGTCTTGTATAGGCGCATCGTCCAAGGAAGGAATCAAATGCTCGAAGGATTATTTGACGCCGACCGTTGGTCGACGACATTCCAAAACATGGGGCCCTTCTGGGAGGGCTTTGGCGTGACGCTGCAGGTGGTCGTTGCCGGCCTGCTGCTGTCGCTGGTGCTGGGCACGCTGCTGGGCGTGTTCTCTACCACTCGCTCGCGCGTGCTGCGCGCCATAAGCCGCGTGTACGTGGAGTTTTACCAGAACACCCCGTTGCCCGTACAGGTGCTCTTTATGTACATGGCCGGTCCGCAGTTTTTGCAGGCCATAACCGGTGCCGATCAGCCGGTGCGTATCGCGCCGTTCGTGCTGGGCTTCTTGGGCGTGGGCCTGTATCACGCGGCCTACATTTCGGAGGTCATCCGCACTGGTATCGAGGCGGTTCCGCGCGGTCAGATGGAGGCGGCCCAGAGCCAGGGCTTTACCCGTGCGCAGGCCTACTGGTACATCGTGCTGCCCCAGACGTTCAAGATCATTCTGCCGCCGCTGTGTAACCAGGCGCTCAACCTGGTCAAGAACACGTCGGTGCTGGCGCTTGTGGCCGGCGGCGACCTTATGTACCGTTCCGACAACTTTGTGAGCCTGTACGGTTACCTGCAGGGATACATCGTCTGCTGCCTTATGTACTTCATCATCTGCTTTCCGCTCGCCATGCTGGTGCAGTGGCTCGAGCGCCGCTCCAAGGAGCGTCCGCGCGGCGTGAGCCTGGCCGAGCTGGGGCTCGACAACGTAGAGGAGGCCTAGCGCATGGAAATCTTCAACGCGACCAACCTGCTCTACATTTGGGGCGGCTTTGTTAAGACGATCGAGATCTCGGCGCTGTCAATCTTTTTCTCGCTCATCTTTGGCACGGTGCTGGCGCTTGTTAAAAGCTATGCGCCCCGCTCGTTCCGTATTTTGGTGAGTGCCTATATTGAGCTGTTCCGTTGCACGCCGAACCTGCTGTGGATCCTGTTTATCTACTTTACGGTACAGGGTTTGGACATCGTGATTTCGACCATCGCCTTTACGCTGTTTACCAGCGCCGTTATGGCCGAGATTGTGCGCGGCGGCCTCAACTCGATTCCGCGCGGCCAGTTTGAGGCAGCGCAGAGCCAGGGCTTCGGCTTCTTTGCCACCATGCGCTACATCATTCTGCCGCAGACGTTTAAGACGATCATTCCGGCGCTGTTTAGCCAGTGCACGACCGTCATTAAGGACAGCTCGTATCTTTCGGGCATTAACGTGGCCGAGCTCATGTACACGGCAAACGTCGTGATGGCGCATGCGATCGACTTGTCGCAGGTGCTTATGCTCTATGGCCTGGTGTTTGCGATGTACTTTGTGCTCAACTTTGGTATCTCGCTGCTGGTGAGGGCATATCAGAGGCGAATGGTGGCAGCGTAGAATGTGACAAAGGGACAGTCCCTTTGTCACATAGAGAAAGGAATCGCGATGAGCGATCTGGAGAACAAGAAGAGTCCTGTGGTCATTACCATCGCGCGCGACTTTGGTGCCGAGGGCCACGAGATTGGCCGTATCCTTGCCGATGAGCTGGGGATTCCGCTGTACGATAACGAGCTGCTGGTGCGTGCGTCGCTGCGCGCGGGCGAGTCGCTCGACAAGATGGCCGCCTACGACGAGCGTCTGGCCGTGGAGAACATGGCGTTTCTGCCCGACCGCTACGATGCGCGTTCGTACTCGGACAAGTTGTTCCAAAAGATGAGCCAGGTGATTTTGGATCTGGGCGAGACCGAGAGCTGCATTATCGAAGGCCGTCTGTCCGATTATCTGCTGCGCAACAACCCCAACCACATCGCCGTGCTGGTGACTGCGCCATTTGAGGACCGCGTCGAGATCGTGCGCAAGAAGCGTGGCCTTAACAAAAAGAAGGGCGCCAAGCTGGTCAAGCAGCAGCAGAAGGCGCGCGAGGCGTTCTATAAGCGCTACAGTGCCGGAAAGTGGAAGATGACGAGCGGCAAGGACATCGTCGTCAACCGCGCCAAGCTGGGCCGCGAAGGCTGCAAGGACGTCATCGCCGCGGCCTACCGCTACAAAGTAGCGCAGTTCGAAGGCTAACCGACCAAAAACCACCACAAAGGGGACAGACACCTTTGTGGTGGTTTTTGTTTTAGGCCGAGGGGAAGGCCTTGGTGAGACCGGCGCGCGTCTGCGTGTCGGTCTTTTGGTAGATAGAGCTCAGGTGGCGCTGTACCATGCGCATCGAGATACCGAGCTCCTCGGCGACCTGCTTGAGCGGGCGTTCATCCTGGGTCACGGCTATGAGCACGTCGACTTCGCGCGGGGTGAGGGCGTGGTTGGCGATGAAGGCCTGGCGCTGCTCTTCGACGGTGGGCGCGGCGAGCACTTCTTCTGCCAGCTGCTCGCGCTCGCGCTCCTGCTCGGTTTGGGGTAGGCGGAACAGGCCGGCTGCCACGAATGCCGCGCAGGCGGCGACGAGCAAAACGAGCGCACCGATCATGATGAGGGCAACGTTGCCCGAGGTCACAAGGGCAAGCGAGATGCCCGATGTAGTGAATGCGCATGCATTGTTGGCGGCGCGTCCCATGCCGGCCCAGAGAGCGGGCGCATGCATGTGCGGTGCCAGCTGTGTAAAGGTGGCGGTAAAGAACGTGACAAAAAAAGCCTGAGCTCAGGTAAAAGACGACAAGGCCTAGGTTGGGATCGGCCCCGGCCTCCACGGCCATGATGGAAATGGTCGAGAGTACGGCGATGCCGAGCATGACAAGTCCCATGTAGCGGCGCTCGGCGAGATCAAAGACGACGCCGGCGGCATAGGCTGCTCCCGCTCCAGTGGCGAGTTTGGGGCCATCTTGGAATGCCAACGAAAAGGCGTGGTGCGTTGCGGCGCCTAACAGTCCGAGCCCAAAGAATGCGATGCGGCCCGGAATCTCGAGGGTAAGCGGACCCGTGGGGAACTGGATCTGGGCCAATCCCGGGATGACGATAGGGACGGCGGCGGCGTTGACGGCTGCCAGTGAGTGGCCTTTGCGCTGTGCGAGCCCGAGCAGCGGCGCGTATCCGATAAAGCCGAGCACGCTCGCACCCAGAATAAAGCCCTGTGCGAGCACAACGCGCTCGGCGCCGGCGAGTAGCCCGATATTGATATCGAAGCGAAACTCGGCAGCAAGGAAGGCGAAGGTAAACAGTGCGAGTGCCAGAAGCGCGTTGATTTTAGTCTTACTCAGGTTCAAGAACGGTCCTTTGGGTGGACGGAATAACCGTTTCCTCGGTTGTAGACCAGGATGGTATGTGCGGGCCTTTGGAAAGCGAAGACCCCCCTCGGCGATTGCGCGCTTGTCGCCTTTTGCGCTGGCAGATGCGCCACTTGAGAATTTGTGCCCCGGGATCCGGCTATCTTCCCGTAACATGGTGTTACAGAAGCACCCCTTACGACAAGGAGGCTCACATGCGAAAGCAAATCCATGACAACCCAATCGACCACGGCCGCGCGCGCTCGCTCTCTCACGGAACGTGGCGCCGCGTGGGCGCAAAACTCGCCTGCGCGGGGGCCTGCGCGCTCATGGCCGGCCAGCTGCTGCTGCCGAGCGTGGCACTCGCCGCCGAGTGGGTCAACGTCGGCGGCACGCAGTACGACGCGGGCACCGCTGCCGGCGACGAGGCGGGAACCTGGGCCTGGGATGGCGCTAACGACATGAAGCTCAACGGCTACGACGGCGGCTCCATCGGCGCCAAGGGCAACCTCACCATCGACGTTACAGGCATCAACACCGTAACGGCCGATGCCGGGCAGAGCGCCATTGCTGTTAAGAACGGTAACCTTGCCATTACCGGCGACGGCACCCTGAATGCGACGGCCCAGAACGATGTAATTACAGCGATAGGCGACGGCAATGCCGGTGGCGATGTGACCATCAGCGGCGTCAGCGTCAACGCGACGGCTTCGGGTGCAGCGGAAAACGTGGCGGGCATTCGCGCGACGGCCGGCAGCGTGACAATCGATAAGGGCGCTGATGTCAAAATCGAGGCGAAATCGGCTGAAGGATCTTGGCGTCCAATGGAGATCATCTGCGGTATCCATGCTGATAACATTCCAAACAGACACGCTGCCCAGGAAGGCGAGCAGGAAGAGCCGGATTCCGCTTATGAGCACGGCGGCGATGTCACCGTCGATGGCGCCAGTCTGTCGATTAAGACTGGCGATGCCTCGTGGGCTTCCATGTGCATCAATACGTTTGGTATCAAGAAGAATACCCTCATGAAAATCGTCAACGGAGCCGATGTCACGCTTTCGGCTGGTAGTGCGGCTTCGCTCTCGGCGGGGATCAGCGCAC
>URYT01000056.1 GCA_900552185.1 uncultured Collinsella sp.
CCCCGCCCGCGTCATCAAGATGCGCGATGAGAAGACCGACAGCAAGACCGGCCTCGAGGAAGGCCTGCGCCAACTGTAGGGTTACGCGGTTTTCACCAAACCGCGTAACTAGTCGACGCTGCAAACGCCCCAGAGCGGCAATCTGACGTTCAATCGTCGGGCATGACCAGAAGGTCGATGCCCTCCTCTTTCACGTCACCTTGCTCGCTCTGGGTCGTTTTCGCTGACGTATGCTCGACCTGCAACGTAATTCAGCCCCAAGTAAAAAGGCCGAAGCCCTCATCCGGGGCTTCGGCCTTTATTTTTGCAGCGTCCAAGCGCAGTTTATCGATTCTCAATTGACCCGATATTCTTGAGCTCGATGGAGATGAGGCCGTTGGGCTCATTGACGAACTCGATGTACTCGGAGTTCGAACCCATCTCGGCCGGGAAGCTGATCTCGATGCCCGTGTCGGTACGGATCTTGTGATTGCGCACGGCCGCGCGTTCGACCTGCTTGCGCTCCACGGGAACGCGCTCAGGCACCTTCTCCTCAGTCAGTGCCGCGCGCACGCTCTCCTTGATAACTGGTTCGTCCTCAAAGACCTCATCGACGATATCCCAAGGCGGCAGCTCCTCGTCATCCTCGACTTTCTCGGCAACGGCAGCCTTAACCTTGGCGAGCGCCACGGCCGTGTTGGCACCGTGCTCCTCGGCGACTTCCTCGACCACACGCGTCACGGCGTCGATGACCTCCTTGCCCGATACCCCCGTGTCGCACTGCAGCAGGCCATCGGGAATGAGCATGCGATCCTCGCCGGCAATCTTGCGCTTCTTATCCACATAGCCGATCTCCATGGTGCTTGCACGCACGATTGCATAGCTCGGCACCTTTTGCGAGGGGTTCGGCAGAATGGCGTAGTGGCGCGCGATGTCGTTGCGCACCTCCCCCTCTTCGCGGCCCACTTCGTGCATAAAAGCCTGCTTGGAGCCCAGCAGCATCACGGCAAACCAGCGGGCATCCTCATCGTCGTCAAAATCAGCCACGAGCACGTCGGTGGACTCGGCTTTCTCAGCCTTGGTGAGCTCGGAGGAGATAAACTCCGCAATCTGCTGCGACAGGTCCACGAACTCGCGCTCGCCAAAGAAATAGCCCTTGAGCTCGCCGCCGAATGCTGAGTTCTCGGCAAACGTGGCACGCTTGTTGTCGGCCGAAGTACGAGCGCGCCGCAGGTGCGTGGTCACGAAGTTGCGCACGGTACGGCTCTCGATATCGAGCTCGCGCTGGCTCATAACGTTGACGGCAGAGTCAAAGTCCAGGATATGCAGAATCGCGTGATTGATTTTCATATACGGCATTCCGTTCTAGATCGATTTCGGCACGAACCAGTATAGCGGTCGAGCCCGCCCCAGGCGCATCGAAGATTGGTGCATCGGGGACAGGCCGCTTTGCACTAATGGCTAGTGCAGGAGCTCGGACTGCCAAGCCTCGAGCTGTTCTGCCAAACTCTTGCCGGCAGCGGGCATGTCGATCTGGGGACGTTTGGGCAGAAGCGCACACTTAAGAATCGCAACGATAGTCTGCGAGACAAAGCGTCGCGTATCCTTGTCAAAGCCTTGCGCAGCCTGGAGCATCACGGGCAGGCTCTCGCGCAGATTCCCAGCGATATCCGCAAACCGCTCAGCACCCGTAGCCTCAAGCACGGAGAACAACGCATCTACAAAACGCTCGCGCTCGTTAGGCGACACCGCAAGCAGCATCTCGCGAATGGAGCCATCAACGTATCGAGCACCGGCGGACAGGCGCTCACAGTACACGAAGTCGCGACCATCAACCACCCAGCTAAAGGGATTATGCTGAAGCAGGCTGAACTCGGTGCTCTCAACGATGGCATAGTCCTCCTGTGTCTCGAACATCATGCCAAAGATCGACGACCGAGGTAGCGTCTTGTCGATTCGACCGGATAGATCGGCGAAGGCGTTGCCGCTCAGAAACTCCTCGACGAAGCCCGGACCATCATGGGAATACGCCCGTTCGATTCGCTCACGGGCGACATCGGGGCACATCGCCGCACCGTACACCGCAAGGTTTCCACCCTTGGAATGACCTCCGCACAAAAGCGGCCCGTCAATCGCATCCGCCGCCTCGTCTACATAACGCGCCGCGGATTCCTGGGTCGGCACAGGACACCGGAACGCCATGTTAAAGTCCTCTTTCCAGCCCACAATCGTGCTGTCGGTCCCCCGGAAGGCAAGATAGCTAAACCCCGCCGGAAATCGGAACGTCATGGCCGCAAACTGCTCCGTTGTCTCGGCATCACTCACGCTACGATAGCCGCAAACACGAACGCCACGGTAGCGAGGGCTTGCTGCCACAGCCTCCAACAGGGCACGACTCCCCTCCGGATCCCACAGGTCGCCAATCATGTCTTGGTAGCACTCGGCGCGCAGCAGCTCGCGTACGTCTAGGCCCTGCCAGTTCGTCAGCTCCGCCATATCACCCGGCAAACGCAAATAGGACAACCACGCAAAGACCAGGCTATCCACCGCGCAGAACGGCCGTTCCTCAAACGGATCAAACGCTGTCTGGGCATAGGTCAAAAAATTAGGCGAATCCGACATGGCCCTCCCATCAACTATGGTGCATTGGGGTCAGGTTACTTTGCACCAAAAAGGCGCCCGGGCCGTGTGGACCCGGACGCCTTCATTGTAGCTTTTCGCTCTAGCGAGCTTGATTTAGCAGGAGAAGTCGACGCTGTCGATGATGTCCTTGAGGGCCTTGGCGGAGACGGTGAGCTCATGCTGCTCGTCATCGTTCAGCGGCACGGGGACGCGGCAGACAACGCCGTCGCGGCCAACGACGGTCGGCATGGAGATGGCAAGATCGGACAGGCCATACTCGCCCACCATGAGCGAAGAGACAGGCAGAACGGTCTGCTCATCGCGCATGACGGCGGTGCAGATGCGCTTGACGGCCATGGCGACGCCATAGTAGGTGGCGTGCTTCTTCTCGATGATGGTGTAGGCGGAGTTCTTGACGTCCTCGGCGATGCGCTTCTCGGCAGCCTCATGCTCCAGGTGGCCGTGAAGCTCGCAGAAGGTGTTCAGCGGAACGCCAGCAACCTGAGCGCTGGACCAAGCGACAAACTCGGAGTCGCCGTGCTCACCCATGACGTAGGCCTGGACATCGCGCGGGTCAACCTCGACGTGAGCGCCAAGCATCTGTTGCAGACGGCCGGTGTCGAGCACGGTGCCGGAGCCGATGACGTGGCCCTCAGGCAGGCCGGACATCTTGATGGCGGCGTAGGTCAGAACATCGACCGGGTTGGAGACGATGAGCAGAATGCCGTCGAAGCCGGACTTCTTAATCTCGGGGATAATGGACTTAAAGATGCTGACGTTCTTGTTGACCAAGTCCAGGCGGGTCTCACCGGGCTTCTGGGCAGCGCCAGCGGTGACGACGATCATGGCGGCGTCGGCGACATCGGAATAATCGCCGGCGTAGATCTTCATCGGCTCGGCAAACGTCATGCCGTGCGCGATATCCAGGGCCTCACCCTCGGCGCGGTTCTTGTCCACGTCGATGAGGACCATCTCGGAGAACAGACCGCTCTGCATCAGAGCGAACGCCGAAGACGAACCGACGAAACCGCAGCCGACAATAGCGACCTTCTTCTCGTTAACCATTAGAAACTCCCATCTCTCTCCACAAACAAGCCGCCCGGGAACGACCCGAGCGGCTTGCCGTAATCCCAATACATCCAATCGGGACTTTGATTATGCTCCTATTCGCAGCCAAAAATCGACCGTTTACCGAAATTGTTTGCAGAATTCGTAAAATAACTGCACGAAATCGGTTTCGAGCTATTGACGAGTCGAAATAGGTTTCTAATACAGGCCCGCCTCGCGAATGGCCTCGACAGCCAAAGCGATCTGATCGGGCGGCAGGACCAGTGCCATACGCACGTGCCCCTCACCCGAAGGGCCAAAGCTCGCGCCCGGCGTCACCACAACGCCGGCCTTCTCCATAAGCTCCTCGCAAAACGCCATGGAATCGGTGCGACCACCGGGAAGCTTGGCCCACACAAACATAGAGCCATGCGCGTTGGGACGCTCCCAGCCCAGGCCCTCAAGACCGTCGCACAGGGCATCGCGACGTTCCTGGTACTTCAGGCGCTGCGCCTCGACCTCATCGCGCGGACCGTTCAGGCAGGCGATAGCAGCCTTCTGGATCGGGAAAAACATACCGAAGTCGATCTGGCCGCGCAGCTTGGCAAAGGCCGAGACCACGTCCTCGCGACCGACCAAAAAGCCGATGCGGGCACCGGTGACGTTAAACGACTTGGAAAGCGAGAAGAACTCCACGCCCACCTCAAGCGCACCGGGATACTGCAAGAAGCTGCCGCCGGGCTCGCCGTCAAACACGATGTCGGAGTACGCGTTGTCGTGAACGATGAGCAGATCATGCTCGCGGGCGAAAGCGATAATCTCCTCGTAGACCTCGGGTGTGCCCACCGAGCCCACCGGGTTCGCAGGCAGCGACACGATCATATACTTGGCACGATCGGCCACCTCGGGATCGATACCCGCCACATAGGGCAGGTAATTATGCTCGGCAACCAGCGGATAGTATTCGAGCTTGGCATCGGCGATCTTGGCACCCGCCTCAAAGACCGGGTAGCACGGATCGGGAACCAGAATGGTGTCACCCGGATCGAGCAGGGCCAGGCCCAAATGGCCCACGCCCTCCTGCGTGCCGTTGCACGACTGCACCATAGACGGCGTAATGCCCGAAACGCCAAAGCGACGCTCATAGTAATCGCACACGGCCTGCTTGAGTTCGGGCAGGTCGCGCAGGGCATACTTCCACATCTCGGGATCTTGGGCTGCCTGCGTGAGCGCCTCGACCACATGGTCGTACGGCTTAAAATCGGGCGTGCCCACGCTCATGTTGTAAATGGTCTTGCCCTGAGCCTTCAGCGCGAGAAGCTTGTTGTTGAGCGAGGCGAAGACCTCCGCGCCAAAGCGGTCGAGACGCTGCGATGCCTGCATGGTGCCACCTTTCGATATAAAAAAGCGGCGCTCCGACAAGAGCGCCGCGCGATACGGGCCATCAGATTGCAAAAGTGTAACGCTTGCAACCCCCGTATTGGTTCAATTTAGCCAACCTTAGTCAACCGGATTGAGCGCATCGATCTGCGCAAGCCACAGACGCGAGCTGGCGTCACTCGGCATACGCCAATCGCCGCGCGGGCTGAGCGTCACCGAGCCCACCTTGGGACCATCGGGCAGGCAGCTGCGCTTAAACTGCTGGGCAAAGAAGCGACGGTAGAACGTACGTAGCCACGTGTGGACGGTCTTGGCGTCGTAGACGCCCTCGAAGCTCTTGAGCGCCATGCGGTAGATCTTGCCCGGCTCAAAGCCAAAACGCAGCAGGTAGTAGAGGAAGTAGTCGTGCAACTCGTACGGGCCCACCAAATCCTCGGTCTTCTGCGCAATCTCGCCGTCGCCCGTGGGAGGCAGAAGCTCGGGGGACACCGGCGTATCGAGGATATCGAGCAAGACCTCGGCAATGCGCCCGCCAAAGACATCGGCGGCATAGCGTACCAGATGGCGCACAAGCGTCTTGGGCACGCTCGCGTTGACGGCGTACATGCTCATGTGGTCGCCGTTATAGGTAGCCCAGCCGAGCGCCAGCTCCGACAGGTCGCCCGTGCCAATGACAAAACCGCCAGCCTGGTTGGCCAAATCCATCAGAATCTGCGTACGCTCGCGCGCCTGGCTGTTCTCGTAGGTCACGTCCTGCACGGTCGGATCATGCTCGATATCCTTAAAGTGCTGCTCCACGGCAGCATGGATCGAGACCTCGCGAAAGCTCACGCCTAGGTCGCGAGCGAGCGACTCGGCATTGGACTTGGTGCGGTGCGTCGTGCCAAAGCCGGGCATGGACACGGCCGTGATACCGGTGCGCGGCAGGCCCAAGGCGTCGAACGCACGCACGGTCACGAGGAGCGCCAGCGTGGAATCGAGGCCGCCCGAAAGGCCGATGACGGCCGCCTTGGTGCCCGTATGGGCAAGGCGGGTCTTGAGGCCGGCGGTCTGCAGGTCGAGGATAGTCTCGCAACGCTCAGCCAGATCACCGTGGTCGGCCGGCACAAAGGGAGCGCGGGGGAAGACTCGGTCGATGTCGAGCGCATCGCGCAGGACAGGTTCTTCGGCCAGTACGCCCTCAAACGAAAACTCAACGGTCGCGGATTCCGGCGCATCGTCCGCGCGCGTCCACGTCGTCGAGCGACGGCGCTCGGCAACCAGGCGGTCAAGGTCAACGTCGGCGATGGCCATATCGCAGGTAAGCAGTTTGGTCGCGGCGAGCTTGGAGCCGTTTTCGTAGACAAGGTTCTCGCCTGCAAAGACCATGTCGGTCGTGGACTCGCCCTCGCTCGCGTCCGCGTAGGCATAGGCGCAGTACAGGCGTGCGCTCTGGTTAGAGATGAGGCTGCGGCGATAGTCTGCCTTACCGATGATTTCGTCCGAAGCCGACGGGTTGAGAATCACCGTCGCACCGGCAAGCGCCATCTCGGTCGAAGGCGGCGCCGGCACCCACAGGTCCTCACAGACCTCAACGCCCAGCACCATATCCTCGGCACCCTCATCACAACAACGGTAGATAAGCCCCGAGCCCAGCGGAACCGGACCCTGACCGGCAAATTCAACCCACACGGGATCCGCAGGTGACGGAGCAAACCAGCGACGCTCATAGAACTCGCCATAGTTGGGCAGATACTTCTTAGCCGTAAGACCCAAAAGCTCACCCGCACAGCACACGGCGGCGCAGTTGTAGATGTTTTCAGCCACCGCAACGGGCAAGCCAACGGTAAAGACGATCGGCAGCTCACGGGTTTCATCGAGGATGTGCACCAGCGCTGCCTCGCAGGCATGCAGCAGCGTGCGGTTATGGAACAGGTCGGCCGCGGTATAGCCGGTCAGGTTAAGCTCGGGCAGCACCAGCGCGCGAACGCCGCGCTCGGTAGCCTCGCGAACAGCCGCCAGCGCAACCTCGGCATTGCCCTCGACATCGGCCACACACATCTTGGGCGAGGCCGCCGCCACACGCAAAAAGCCATCAGACTGAGAAAGGTGAAGATTCATAAGAATGCTCCCGTGCGTAAACGCCATTCACAACAATTAGCAAGCCCTATTGTAGTTCAACCGCCGGGTGTAACCGCATCCCACCAACTTGGTGAGCTATTGATGAGTTGATGGTATCTGTTAAATGTCACGTACGATTCACATCTGGTGGGTACCCTGATGGCTACACGAAACGAAGCAGATTTACACCGGGAGGACCCCGTATGACAACCAAGTACACCGACGCGCCACGCACGCGCGTCATGACGCCGGCATCGCTCAACAACGGCGTGCACGAGAACCATTCCATCGGACAGACCATGGCCATCGCGCCCAAAAAGGGCCTGTTTGACGACATTTCCATTCCCCAGATCATCGCCGGCGCCGCAGCTGCCGCCACGAGTGTGGCGCTTGCTTCAAAGATCGGCATTGCCGGCTCGGTGATTGGTGCCGCTGTGAGCTCAGTCATCACTGTTGTGTCCTCGCAGGTCTATCGCCACTTTATCTCCGCCAGCGCCGAAGCAATCAAGGGCACGCATGCCGCTGTCGACTACCCTGCCGGCGCCTACGAGCCCGTTGAGCCCGATGTCGAGGAGCACCTAGGTGGCGCCGCGACCACGCAGGAGATGCGCCAGGTTGCGGGACGCGCGACCACGGCGCGCGTCGCCCCCAACAGCCTGCGCGCCAAGGCGGCGGCAGAGCGCAGCCAGACGCAAAAGAAGGTCATCGTCTTCTCGATCGCTATCGCCATCGTCGCGGTCATCGCCTGCGCCGGCGCCATCCTTATCACCACTGCCGGTGAGGGTCTGGGCGAGCGTCCCGAGCCAATCCTGTCGTCGCGCACGACCGAGAGCGATGCAAATGGCAACACCCAGTCGCAGGATCAGCAGGCACAGACGGACGATACGCAAGACAGTTCTACCTCTGCCAATTCGTCCTCGAACGCCCAAAACCAATCGCAGGGCACCGATTCCTCTACGGCCAACAGCAGCACGCCGTCCGGCACGACCGACTCAAGCCAAACGACTGACGGTTCGCAGCCGAGCACGGGCGGCCAGACGAGCGACACCACGTCGGGAACGGGCACAACAGACAGCAGCAACACCAACAGCTCGAACAGCTCGAGCGGAACCGCGTCCGGCACGGCATCTGACAACTCGAGCCAAGGCACGGCATCGGGCAACTAAGCACATTTGCCTCTCATAGATAACCGACCTGTATAACGGGCGCGAATCGACAGCGGTTCGCGCCCGTTTGCATTGGGCGCCGCCATGGCGAACGCTATGCGATGGTAAGATGCTTTACATGTGTAAAGAGGAGATTTGCCATGAGCAAGACAATAGTTAGGCCCACGCTTTCGCTGGGCAACCACATCTATCTGTATCGCCTGCTACGCGATGCGATTGGATGCGGCAAGCAAACGTTTATGACGCAGGTCGAGGAGGCGCTCGCCGCAGGCGACATGACTGCTTATGACCTGGGCTTTGAGTCCACGCGCGAGCTGCTCGAGGAACTTAACGACTGCATTAAGCTGACCGTCTTTAAAGGCGGCCGCCTGTATGCCACCGTCATCGCCAACGAGGCCTGGGATGTTGCGCTTGCCAAGGGCGAGGACAAGCCCAAGACCGCCAAGGGCGCCAAGCAGTCCTACAAAAAGAAAAAGCGCGGTGAGAAGGACCTCAAGGCCGTGCGCCCCAAGCACGTTAAACGTCCTGAGCCCGAACCCGAACCCGTGGCTGAAGCTGTGCCGGAGCCCGAGCCCGAGCCCGAGACAGAGATCGAAGTCGCTATCGAGGTGACGGCAGAAGCCAGAACCGAAATCGCCGCCACGACCGATCCCGAAGTTATGTCAGAGCAGGAAGCCACTGCGGGGCTCAACGAGGCTCCCAAGTCGACAACCGAAGAAGCCGCTAACCAACCCGAGACGTCTGCGTTCCAAAACAGCGATATCTTTGGCGACGAGGCCGAGGACGAACAGCCCGACGAGCCCGACGATCAAGACGCTACCGAGTCGACGCCGGAGCCCGAGACGCCGCGGCCTGCCATCTCGCTTACGGTCGTCTATGACCCCGAGAACGCCAACGCCGGCATCACCACCATGGCTTCCACGCCGGTCGAGACAAAGCCGAGCATCGAGAACGAGAACGCAACGCAGGTTGAGATTGAAACTGCAGCTGCAGACGCGCCCGTCACCGTGAAGCCCGCAGATTCCACAATCAAGCCGGAAGCGACGCCGGAGCCCGCACCCGTCATCGAATCCGTGCCCACCTCTGCTTGCGACCAAATTCCCGCACCGGCACCGGCTCCGGCACCCGCAGCGGCCCCAACCCCCGCACCTGCAGCGCCCGCCATCCCCGAGGACTCCCCCGTCGATTTCGCAACCGAGGTCTTCTGCCCCGGTCCGTTGCTACACCAGCTGTCGACCTATCTCCCCTACGGCGCCGATACCCTCGGCATCGTCGGCGAGTACTACTGGATCGCCCGCGAGCGCGGTACCATCGAGGCCGCGCGAAACCGCGCAAGCTTCCCCCTGCGCTACACGCGGGCCGGCGAGCGCCACGAAGTCACTGTGCGCATTCGCCGCAACACCACCGGTGGCCTCGGATCCACCTGGGCCATCGATAAAGTCGAAGAACCCGAGCAGTAACGACAAACGGCTCAAATCCAAATCAGGATTTGAGCCGTTTTTATTTGTTGATGTTGCGTAACCAACAGCGAGCGGGCCGCAAGTGCCCCAGGTTGCCGTGAAAGAGGAGCGACGC
>URYT01000057.1 GCA_900552185.1 uncultured Collinsella sp.
GCTGCGGCTTGCGCGTGCGCAGCGCCCAAGTCGACCTCGAGCGACAGACCCGCCTGACGCAGGCGCTCCAGCACGGCAAGGTTCTCGGACACGGCCAGGAACTGCTTAACGCTCGCCGCAATCTTGGGACCGATGCCCTCGCACTCGGCGATGTCCTCTTCGCTCGCCAAGATGAGCTTGTCAATCGACAGGAATCGCTCGGCGATGACCTCGCCCACGCTCTTGCCCACGTGGCGGATGCCCAGGGCAAACAGCACGCGGCCGAGCGGCTGGCTCTTGGACTTGTTGAGCTCGGCGATGATTTTCTCGGCCGTCTTGAGGCCTACCGGAATGGGATCGCCCTTCTTGACGCCCTTTTTGCTGTTGGAGCTGGCATAGGTGCGCCCCGTGTCCAGGCCGGCGATATCGTCGACCGTGAGTTGGTAGAAGTCCGCGACGTCGTGAATCAGCCCGGCGGCGATCATCTTGTCGACGATCTCGTCGCCCAGGCCATCGACGTCCATACAGCCGCGACTCACCCAATGGAGCAGGCGCTCCTTGAGCTGCGCGGGGCAGTCGATGGACACGCAGCGGTAGGCGACCTCACCATCCTCGTGGACAACGGGGCTGCCGCACACGGGGCAGACCTCGGGCATGTGCCAGTCGACCGAATCGGCCGGGCGCTTATCGAGCACCGGGCCCACGACCTCGGGTATTACGTCGCCCGCCTTGTGCACGATGATGGTGTCGCCCTCGCGCACGTTTTTGCGACGGATCTCGTCGATATTGTGCAGCGTGGCGCGCGCGATGGTGGAGCCGGCGACCGTCACCGGGTCGAACTCGGCGACCGGCGTGAGCACACCGGTGCGGCCCACCTGGATGCGAATTTCGCGCAGGACGGTCTGCTTTTCCTCGGGCGGGAACTTAAAGGCAATGGCCCAGCGCGGCGCGCGGGCGGTAAAGCCCAGATCGAGCTGCTGCTGAAAGCTGTCAACCTTTACGACCACGCCGTCGATGTCGTAGTCCAGGTCACCGCGGTGCTCAAGCGCCTGGGCACAGAACTCGTGGACCTCGGCGGGCGTGGCGCAGCGTGCCACGTTGGGATTGACACTAAAGCCGGCGCTACGCAGCCAATCGAGGAACTCGCGCTGGCTGTGGACGTGTAGTGGATCGGTATCGGCGATGGCATAGATAAAGGTGGCTAGGTCGCGGCGCGCCGTGACCTTGGGATCCTTTTGGCGCAGGCTGCCAGCGGCGGCGTTGCGCGGGTTGGCGAAGGGGTCGCGCCCCTCGGCATCGGCCTCGTCGTTCAGACGAACAAAGCTGCCCTTGGGCATATAGACCTCGCCGCGCACCTCGATAGTGCGCTCGCGGTCGGCACCCATGTGGGCGAGCGCCGGCTCGGACAGGTGCATGGGCACGTCCTTGATGGTGCGGACGTTGAGCGACACATCCTCGCCCGTGGTGCCGTCGCCACGTGTGGCCGCGCGTACGAAGGTGCCGTTTTGGTAAGTAAGGGCCACGCCCAGACCGTCGATCTTAAGCTCGCAGGTATAGGTGACGCTACCGGCACCGAGCGCATCCTCGGCGCGCTGGAGCCACGCGTCAAGTTCGTCCAGATCCATGGCATCGTCCATGGAATACATGCGCGCCATATGCGTGACCGGCGTAAACTGCTCGCTCACGTAGCCGCCCACGCGTTGGGTGTAGCTGTCGGGCGTTACCAAATCGGGGTAGGTCGCCTCGATCTGTTGGAGCTCAACGAGCATTTTGTCAAAGGCGGCGTCCGTGATCTCGGGCGCGTCGAGCATGTAGTAGCGATAGGCGTGGTAATCGAGCTCGTGGCGCAACTCGGCCGCGCGCGCTGCCGCCTGGGCACGGGCGTCGGCCGGTGCGGCGGCATCCGCGCTCGTGGGCGTTTCGGTATCGATGTCCACGCCGTCACCAAACAGGCTCGATTGCTCCATAGCGGCACTCCTTCACTCGATTTCAAACGGATACTAGAGTACCACCGGTCACGATGGGGCCGAATAACCCTTTCGGACCGCACCGAATCGGCAGCCGCCAGACCGGGGTGGATCGCGCGATCAAACCATGCCCTTGCCGTTTCTAAATGATCCGTTTCCTCCGTCCCCAACGGATCAATAAGAAAAGAGGGGCTGCCCCGCGTTGATGGGACAGCCCCTCTGGCTTCGATATGTGCAATACGGCTCGCTAGAACCCCTGACCGTAGCCTTGACCCTGGCCCTGCTGGCCCAGCAGCTCCTCCAGATACTGGCGCAGCTGCTCGTCGGTAATACCGCCGTTGCCGGTGTCGGTCGAACTGTCGTCCTGCTGCTGGTTCTGCAGCTCCTCATCGGAGCCCAGCTCGACGGTGACCTTCTTCTCTTCCTTGCCGCGCATAAGCGTGATCTCGACCTTCTCGCCCACCTCGTGGCTGCGCAGTGCGATGATCAGGCCATCGGCGCTCGTGATCTCGTCGTCGCCCAACTTGGTGATGACGTCGCCCTCCTGAATGCCGGCCTTGGCGGCAGGACCATCCTCAACGACGCTCGCCACATACGCGCCGCTATCGGTGCTCAGCTTGTTGGTACGGGCGTTGAGCGCGTTGACGCTCGAAAGCGTAGCGCCCATGTACGGATGCACCGGCGTCTTGCCGTCGATGATCTGGTCGGCAATGCTCTTGGCGTAGTTAACCGGAATGGCAAAACCCACGCCCGAGCTGGAGCCCGAGTAGCTCTCGATGAGCGAGTTGATGCCCACCAGCTCACCATTGTCGTTAACGAGCGCGCCACCGGAGTTGCCCGGGTTGATGGCGGCGTCGGTCTGGATCATGTTGGCATAGATGGTGTTACCGCTGGTAGAGCTCATGGCCGTGGAGCGATACAGCGCCGACACGATACCCGTGGAGACAGACTGCTCGTTGCCGAACGGCGACCCGATCGCCATGACCCACTCGCCCACGTTGAGCTTGGAGGAATCACCGATTTCGATCGGCGTGAGCTTGGAGGCGTCGGCGTCCTTGAGCTTGATGACGGCCAGGTCGCTCGAGGCGTCGTTGCCCACGAACTCGGCCTCGTAGGTGGTGCCGTCGTCCATGGTAACCACGTACTGGTCATAGCCATCGACCACGTGGTTGTTGGTGAGGATGTGGCCCTCGGTATCGAGCACCACGCCCGAACCGACGCTGCCCGAGCTGTCCGACTCGTCGGCAGACTGCGAAAGCGAACCATTCTGGCTACCGCTCGAAGTGGCGGTAATGGAAACCACGGAGGGCAGGGCCTTGGCAGAAACGGCCTCGGCCAGCGTGGTGTCCTCGGAATCAATCGTTATCTTTTGCGTCGACGAACCCGAAGCACCCGCCGTCACGGCATTCTTTCCGCCGCCAATGTTGAGCGTGCCGCTCATAATGAGCGCGATGACCAGCAGGGCGCCGCAGGCGCATCCGGCAAGCGCCGTAATAAAAATCGGCAGCTTTTTGGTCTTGGTCTTGACCACCGTGTGCTTGTTTACAACCTGCTGGCTGCCCAGCGGCTGGCCGGTCTGTGTGTCGTAAGCCTGCACGTAGGGAATGTTGCTGCCGGCAGGCGTCGACTCCACCTGCACGCGCGGCTGCTGCTGGGTCTCGCCGGCGTTGCCCGCATCCTGGGGACGCTGGGAATCGTACTCGCTCATGGCTGCGATCCTTTCGTCAAATAACCAAAGGCCCGCCAAACATATGGCGGGCCATCATTGTTCACGTTGAGTTGTACCCCAATATGCGGGCGCAAGTGTATGAGAACGCAATCTTTTAGGAAGGCTTAAGTTCTGCTGCAGGCCCAAAAGGACCCGGCCTACGGCAAAACCACCACAAAGGTGCCTGTCCCCTTTGTGGTGGAAATCTAGTCCTTAAACAGATAACCAACGCCGCGGACGGTGGTGATGTGCGCCGCGATCTGCGGGCCCACCTTGGAGCGGATGCGTCGGATGTGCACGTCAACGGTACGCGTGCCGCCGCAGTACTCAAAGCCCCACACGCGGTGCAGCAGCACTTCGCGGCTGTAAGCGCGGTTGGGGTGCGTTGCCAAAAAGCTCAGCAGCGAGTACTCCATCAGCGTCAGGTCGATGGGCTCATCGTCGAGCGTCACCTGGTAGGTGGCCAGGTTAATCTCGAGGTTATCGATGTTGAGCACATCGTCGGCGGTGACGGTCTCCTCCTCGCCCATCAGGCGCTGCGCGCGAGCCTTGAGCTCGTTGGGCGTCGCCGTGGGGCATACAAAGTCGGCATGCGCGTGATTGGGCAGGCGCAAGGTACCGAGCGCCTCGTCGTCGACGATCACCAGCATGGGAA
Source organism: uncultured Collinsella sp. (assembly GCA_900552185.1). GTDB lineage: Bacteria > Actinomycetota > Coriobacteriia > Coriobacteriales > Coriobacteriaceae > Collinsella. Next base: position 4,310 of record URYT01000057.1, read on the forward strand.
CGCCGCCGCGATCGTCAAGCCACTTGGCAATCTGATCGATGCGGTCGCTGCGGATGCCGTCTGAGTCGAGGATCAGCAGGTCAAAGTCGTGCGCCGCAGTCGGCGAATCGGGGGTAGCCAGGCTCACCTCGACACCCAGGGTGGTCGTCAAGCTGCGGGCAAACTCGTGGAAGCGCGTCGTGCGCGCCATGAACAGGGCACTCTTTTCGGACATATCGGCCTCCAAAGAAATGAGCTCAATCGTACTGGAACAAATCAGCGCGATTAGGAGTTCGCCAGGTAGTGCTTGATCTCCCACTCGGTGATCGTAGACTCAAACTTATGCCACTCGTCGCGCTTCTTTTTGAGGAAGAAGCTGTGGATGTGCTCGCCGAGGGCATCCTTCATAAACTGCGAGTCCTCAAACACGTCGAGCGCCTCTTTGAGCGAGCGCGGCAGCGGCGTGTAGCCGGCCTCGACCATCTGACGGTCGGTAAGCTTGAGCGTCTCGGCCGTTGCCTCGGGCGGGAGCTCCAGTTTGCGCTCGATGCCGTCCAGACCAGCCGCCAGCGTGACGGCGTTGACCAGGTACGGATTGGCCATGGGATCGGGGCTGCGCAGCTCGATGCGCGTGGACAGCTGCTTGCCGGGCTTGTAGACCGGGATGCGGACCATGCTCGCGCGGTTGCGCAGGCCCCACGTGGCGTACTGCGGCACGGAGTCGCCACCCGTGGTGATGCGCTTGTACGAGTTGACCGTGGGGTTGGTGATGGCGCTGATCTCGCGCGCGTGTGCCAGAATACCGGCCATGTAGTGTTTGGCGATGTCGGAGAGATGGTACTTCTCGTCGTCCTCGCCCCAAAAGACGTTGTTGCCGTCGTGGTCGAACAGCGACTGGCACAGGAACATAGCGCTGCCATCCTCGCCCGCCAGCGGCTTGGGCATAAAGGAGGCGTGGCAACCGCTCTCGTAGGCCTGCTGCTTAATGATGAGCTTGGCCGTGGTGATGGCATCGGACATGCTCAGTGCCTCGGCGTGGCGCAGGCTCATGCCGTGCTGCGAACGGCCGGCGGCGTGGAAGGTGTACTCCACGGGCACGGACATCTTCTCGAGCGTGAGAACCGTGTTGCGACGCAGGTCGCGGGCGGCATCGCTCACCGAAAGATCGAAGTAGCCCACGTTGTCGAGCGGCTCGGGTGTGTGCTCATCGGGGAAGTAGTAATACTCCAGCTCGGCACCCACGTTGAGCAGGTAGCCAGCCTTCTCGGCCTTGCGGAACATGCGGCGCAGGGCATCGCGTGGATCGCCGGCGAAGGGCTTGCGGTCGGGGGTGCACACGTCACAGAACACGCGGGCGACGCCGTTGTGGCTCGGGCGCCACGGCAGAATCTGGAAGGTCGAAGCATCGGGGAATGCGAGCATGTCGGCTTCCTCGGGCGTAGCAAAGCCCTCGATGGCGGAGCCGTCAAAGCCAATACCCTCCTCAAAAGCGACCTCGAGGTCCTCGGGGCTAATGGCAAAGTTCTTGAGGCGGCCGAGAATGTCGACAAACCACAGACGCACAAAGCGGATGTCACGCTGCTCTACGGAGCGGAGTACGTAATCGATGTTCTGCTGGTTCATGTCGCTCCCCTTTCTTTCGGGCGGGTTTCGACTGGTCTATATCGCAGATACTATCGCAGAAAAATGTTTCCGCAGGGTTAAAGCGTATCCAGCGCTCAAAAAACGTGCGCGAACAGGCAGTTGCGAACGAGCGGCTAGCGCGAGGTCGAAGCGCGGTGTTCAATGTGGCCGGGGATCTCGATGCGTTTGGGGGCGAGCTTTGCGGCTTCGCCCACGGTGGTGGTAACAACGTCGATGCGCTCGGACAGACGCTCGACTACGCGCTCGGCAATGGTGAGGGTGTCTTGCGCTGCTGTGGTCACACCGCCAAAGAGCACGTGGTTCCAAGGATAATCGTCAAACGTCGCAATCTTAAGACCAGCCGGTAACGAGGGTCCCAACTGCGCCAGTGCCTCGGTCAGACGCAGGAAGACCAGGCCGTTGACGGCAATGAGGCCGAGCTTTTTGCCGGCATAGTCACGCATGGTCTCGTCCAAGCGGCCGATGCCCGTGGCGCCACCGTCGGCCAGGGTGACAACCTCGCCCGCAAGTCCGCGGCGCGAAAGCTCGTCGGCAAAGGCCTCGGCGCGCTCTCGACGCACGGGGCTGTCGTCGCTTGCCTCGGTGAGCAGGCACAGGCGCTCGATACCAGCGGCGGCCAAGGCGTCTACCAAGCCGGCGACCAGCTCGCGGTTGTTAGATGTCACCAGGTCAACACCGCCGTCGACAACATCGCGGTCGAGCAGCACGACGGGCAGGCGTCCCGCTGCCGCGGCGATCGCCTCGTCATTGCCTCCGCAGGTGTTGACGACCAGACCGTCCACGCCGGCATCGATAAGCCTGGTGAGCGACTCGGCCTCCTTAGCGGGGTCGTTGCCGCTAATGGCCGTCATGAGCGAGCAGCCGCGCGCGGCGGCGCTAACGGAAAGCCCTTCGAGCATGGCGCTGGAGAACGGGTTGGCGATGTCGGCCAGGATCACGCCGATGAGGTTGGTGCGCGAGCTGCGTAGATTGCGCGCGGCGGCACGCGGGCGATAGCCGGTGCGCTCGATAACCGCCGCGATGCGAGCACGGGTTTCCTCGGTCATTTGCCCGGGGCGGTTGTTGAGATAGCGCGAGACCGTGGCCGGGCTCACGCCCGCCTCGGCGGCAATGTCCTTGATTCTCATCTGCGCCATAACGCACCCCGTTTCCCAATTGTCGGCGGTCTGAGCCATTTTAGGCATTTTTTTAAAAATCTCGGTTGCAAAACGCTGTATGTGAGTATACTACAACTCGAAACAAAACCGATTTCGTAAACCGATTTCGGCAAGCGTTGGCACGCAGGTGCAAAGACGCACCCTACCGTCTTGGCACCTGCGTGCCAACGCCATATCAAAGGTGTACGCACGAGCAAGAAGGAGCTACGCGACCATGGGTAAAACGGTTCTTACCTTCGGCGAGATCATGATGAGGCTCTCGCCCAAAGATCATCTGCGCATTGAGCAGGCAACCGAGTTTGACGTCCGCTACGGTGGCGCCGAGGCCAACACCGCTCTTTCCCTGGCCTACCAAGGCGACAAGGCCGCTTACGTATCCGTTGTCCCGGCCAACCGCCTAGGCGAGTGCGCGCTGCGCTCGCTGAAGGCCTACGGCGTCGACACAACGCGCGTCGTGCGTCAGGGCGACCGTCTTGGCTCCTATGTGTTTGAGGTCGGCGCCTCGCAGCGCGGCAACGGCTGCGTCTACGACCGCAAGTTCTCTGCCATCAACATGGCCAAACGCGACGTCTTTGACTGGGACGAGATCCTCAAGGGCATCGATGTCTTCTATCTCTCCGGCGTGACCCCCGCCGTCTCCGATGAGATGGCCGCCGCCTGCAAGGAGGCACTCGCCGCCTGCCGCGCCAAGGGCATCACCACCGTGTGCGACGTGAACTATCGCGGCAAGATGTGGTCGCCCGAGAAGTCGCAGGCCACCATGAAGGAACTCCTTCCGCTCGTCGACATCTGCATCGCCAACGACGAGGATGCGCCTGCCGGCCTCGGCATGACCTGCGTCTCCGGCTCCCTTGCCCACGGCATCGAGGAGCGTGACACCTACGTCGAGATGGCCCGCCAGATCTGCGCCGAATACGGTTGCAAGAAGGTCGCCTCGGTCGTCCGCAACATCTCCTGCGTCGAGCGCTCCATCTGGATGGGCATGCTCTTTGACGCCGAGAGTGGCGAGCACTGGTTCTCCCCTGCTCACGACGTACACGTGCTCGAGGGCGTTGCCGCCGGCGACGCTTTCAACGCCGGCCTCGTCCATGCCCTCATCAACGACTTTGACCCGCAGGATGCCGTCAACTACGCGATTGCAGCCTCGATCCTCAAGCTCACCATCAAGGGCGATTCCAACTTGGTAACCGCTGACGAGATCGCCGCCGTGGCATCCGCCGCCGACGGTGGCACCCGCGTCGCGCGCTAGTCCGTCTCCATTCCGCGGGCCGCAGCTTTCCAATCCCATACCCCTGCGGCCCACTCCCCGATTCCTCCGGTCGGGCAAAACCACCAGTCCCATTCCGGTTTTGTCTGGCATTCCCTACATGACTGGTCGAGCAGCCGGTTTTGGAATTGCTTGAACCCCAAGCAGTGCCTCCGATAACCAATCCAAAATCGGCTCCTGACCAGCATATTTGGCAATCACGCGCCCATGCGCGCCATACATCGAAAGGAACATTATGTTCGATCAGTTCTACACCACGCTTGAGTCCCTGGGTATCGTGCCGGTCGTCGTGCTCGACAAGGTCGAGGACGCTGCTCCGCTCGCCCACGCCCTTATGTCAGCTGGCATGAAGTCCGCCGAGGTCACCTTCCGCACCGCCTGCGCCGCCGAGTGCATCGCCGCTATGGCCGAGGCCGAGCCCGAGATGTGCGTTGGTGCCGGCACCGTCCTGACCGTCGAGCAGGTTGAGCAGGCCCGCGCCGCCGGTGCCAAGTTCATCGTCTCCCCGGGTTACAACGAGGACGTCGTGAAGCACTGCATCGACATCGACCTGCCCGTCCTTCCCGGCACCGTAACCCCCTCCGAGGTCACCGCAGCCGAGAACCTGGGCCTTAAGGTCACCAAGTTCTTCCCCGCGTCCCAGTATGGCGGTCTGAACACCATCAAGGCCCTCGCCGCTCCGTTTGTCGGTCACCGCTTTATGCCTACCGGCGGCGTGAGCACCGCCAACGTCGAGGAGTACCTGAGCTCCTCTGCCATCATCGCCTGCGGTGGCACCTGGATGGTCAAGCCGGCCCTGTTTGCCGACGGCGACTTCTCCAAGGTCGAGCAGATCGCCCGCGAGGCCATGGACGTCGTCAAGAAGGTCCGCGGCTAGGTTTAGCTCTCTATCGTGAAAGGGGGCGTGCCCTAGACCTCGCCCCCTTTCTTTTAAAGCGGCTCGGAAGCGCGCCGTTTCCGTCACGAACAAGAACCAAAACCGTCTTGTATGCTGATAGAACGTGACGGAAGCGACACGCCCCCGAGCCGCTTTGCCTACTCGGCTGGCAACCGCGCCCAGTTGAGCCACATCGACAAAAACCGAGCCATCACAACAGCTGCGTTGCCGTCTGAAGGAATGGACCCTTGCTTCCGGTCTTTTCCTCCAAGCGGCGCCGCAGCTTTTTTGTGCCCCGGTTACGCCCCAACGCAGTTGCGGTGAAATAGGGACTGTTTGGGGGTGCGGACGATTTCTTGGACCGCGCCTAGGCG
>URYT01000058.1 GCA_900552185.1 uncultured Collinsella sp.
ATGCCGGCGACGGCCTCGGCGTATTCGGGGGCTTGGATATCAAAGACGGTGTTGCCGTCGTCGTCCACGTGGGGGAGTCCCGCATTGGCCTGCACCATAACGGGCTTGTCGGTAACGGTGAGCATACGTGCGGCGAGTCCCCGGAGCTCGGCCGGTCCCTGGCTGCAGTTGATGCCCAAAACGTCGGCGCCGATGGCGTCGAGCGTGATGGCGGCGACCTCGGGGCTCGTTCCTAGGAAGGTACGGCCGTCTTCCTCGAAGGTCATGGTGGCAAAGACGGGCAGGTCGGAGTTCTCGCGGCAGGCGAGGACCGCAGCCTTGATCTCGGCAAGGTCGGTCATAGTCTCGATAATAAAGAGGTCCACACCCGCGGCGACGCCGGCGCGCACTTCCTCGGCAAAGAGGTCGTAGGCCTCGTCGAAGCTCAGAGTACCCAGGGGGCGAAGCAGCGCGCCGATGGGGCCGATATCGCCGGCGACGTAGCGGGCGCCGGCCTCGCGGGCGCAGGTGACGGCCGCGGCAAAGACGTCTGCCACGGTGGCGGCACCGTCGAGCTTGTGGGCGTTGGCGCCAAAGGTGTTGGCGGTAATCACGTCGCAGCCGGCCTCGACATATTGACGTTGGATATCGGTGATAACCTGGGGCTCATCAAAGTTGAGCAGCTCGGGCAAGGCGCCCGCCTTCATGCCAGCGGCCTGCAACATGGTGCCCATGCCGCCGTCGAACAGCAGGTGTCCCGTGCCCTCGATGGCCGCACGCAGGCGATCGTCCTTAATGCGCAGATCGTCGATCGTGCGCGTCTTGTACGTGGCACCGTTGCGACGTGCGGCATCAACGGGTGCCGCCAATGCAGTGCCGTCAGAATCATGAGTGATAAGCGGAGTAAACATCGGGGGCTCCTAATGGCTGGAATAGCAGGTGGTGTGGGCGGCGCGGAAGCGACAGCTCTCGCGCATGCGGCAGATATTGCAGGTGGGGCGGGTCTGGGCGTCGTGGACCTCGCCGTCGAACAGGCCGATCACCGCGGTCACGCTTTTGGTGGGCATGAGCAGGCTGGTGGGTGTGACGGTCAGGCCGATGAGCCGCGTGGCGTTGAGCGCATTGACGATCGAGCGCTGGGCCGAGAGCGGGCAGTCGCCGTAGCCGGGACTAAAGCGCCAGTTGCCGGCGAGTCCGTGTGCGGCGGCGTCCGTCTTGACCTGCTGGTCCATTTGCTCAACGGCGGCTTCCACGTAAGCGGAGCACGCGGCGTCGAGCACGGCGCCCTCCAGGGGATGTTGGGCTCCCGTGGTGCGCAGGCGACGCTCGGCGTCCATGCCGAGGGTGCATGCCATGAGTGCGGCAAAGCGGGCATCTTTGAGATGTCTATAGATATCGCGACCTCGCAGCTCAACGTTGGTGCCGACCAAGCGAATGCAAGGCTCACTTTGTTCGTCCACGCCCGTGGCATCGACGGCAAACACGCGGCGCACGCCACGGGGCTCAATGTCAAGTTCCAGACGCTCGACCACAAGCTCAATACGTCGTGACAGCTCGGGTTCAATCTGCTGGCCGCTGTAGCCCAGATACCGCAGCATCTCGGCACGGTCGACACGGGGATGGTGCGCAGCATCGACACGGTAAAGCGCCGGCGACGCAAGGTCGGCCGGCACTTCGACAGCGGTTGTATCGATGTGCGGTTTTTCCATTACCCCAGGCGCTCCATAATGGTCGCGGCGATCGCAGGACGGTTCATAGTGTACAGGTGCAGGCCGTCGGCGCCGTGCTCCTTGAGGTCGCAAAGCTGGCGGGCGGCATAATCTACACCGGCTGCCTGCAGGCTCTCGGGGTCGTTCTCGTACTTGGCGAGAATCTTGATGACGGGGGAGGGCAGCGACGCGCCGCACATAAAGACCATGCGGCTGATCTGCGACTTGCCCATAAACGGCATGATGCCCGCGGTAATGGGCACGGTGATACCGGCCTTGTCGGCAAGCTCGCGAAAACGGTAGAAGCACTCGTTATCAAAGAAGAGCTGCGTCACAAAGAAGCTCGCGCCGGCGTCCTGCTTTTGCTTGAGGTGTTCGACCGAGAGGTTGAGATCCTCACAGGCAATGTGGCCCTCGGGGTAGGCTGCGGCGCCCACGCAAAAGCCGGCGTCGACGAGCTCGGGGATGAGGTCGCGGGCGTAGGCGTAGTCGGAGGCGGGCTTGTCGTCCTCGGTCGCGCCGGCAGGGAGATCTCCACGCAGGGCCAGGATGTTTTCAACGCCGGCGGTACGATACTCGTCGATCTTGGCGGCGATATCGGCATGCGAGCGGCCCACGCAGGTAAGGTGTGCCACCGAGGGCGTGTCGAATTCGCTCGAAATCATATGCGCGATGGGGGCGGTGGTGGCACCGTTGCCCGAGCCGCCGGCCGAGCAGGTGACCGAGACAAAGCTCGGCGAAAGCTTGCACAGATTGCCTGCCACTTCGCGAGCCGTGTCGAGGGTCAGCTCGCCCTTGGGCGGGAACATCTCAAACGAAACGGGCGCGGTGCCCTGGGATGCTGCCTGCTTAAAAACCTCGTCGACGCGCATATCGTGCTCCTCTAGATACGTAATAGTGTGATGTGTTGTAAGGATTCTACAGCACCACTGTGTCACGGTGGAGTTTCACTCGTTATTCGGGGATACCAATCAAAGATGCCTTGCTATCGGCTTTCTCTATAACAGAGCGGCTAATCTAGGCACGGACTATAAAGACTGGTATCTGATGCAAAATACCAGTTAATAGAGCTCCATCCCAAATTGACTACCCTTAAACCATGGGGAGAGGTCTGCAATTTATGCAGTTGATTGGCTGTTGAGGGTGGCAACGCCGCCTCGATAGGGTAACCTCATTGATTGGTTTCGCGACAGCAACATAACGGTAATGTCGCGGAAACACGGCGAGTCTAAGCTATGACTCGTTCGTTAGTAATCAACACCGCTTCTCACGCGGTGCCGATACGAAGGGAGTTCCGTATGGCCGAACTTACTGACCGCTTCGGGACCATGGTGTTCTCTGAGGAAGTCATGAAGGACTACCTCCCCAAGGACATTTGGAAGCGCCTTGCTGCAACCCTCGAGGGCGGTGAGCCGCTCGACCTGGATGTGGCCAACGCCGTTGCCCATGCCATGAAGGTCTGGGCCATCTCCAAGGGTGCGACGCACTATGCGCACTGGTTCCAGCCGCTTTCGGGCATTACTTCCGAGAAGCACGACAGCTTCCTGGAGCCCAACCACGACGGCACCGCCATTACCAAGTTTTCCGGCAAAGCCCTGATCAAGGGCGAGTCCGACGCGTCGAGCTTCCCCAACGGCGGCCTGCGTGCTACCTTCGAGGCCCGTGGCTACACCGCTTGGGACCCCACTAGCCCCGCCTTTATCAAGGACGATGTCCTGTGTATCCCCACGGCTTTCTGCTCCTACACGGGCGAGGCCCTGGACAAGAAGACCCCGCTGCTGCGTTCCATGACCGCGCTCTCGCGTGAGTCCAAGCGTGTTTTGGCGCTGTTCGGTAAGACCCCCAAGAAGGTCGTTCCTTCCGTGGGCGACGAGCAGGAGTACTTCCTGATCAAGAAGGACGCCTACCGCAAGCGCAAGGACCTGGTCATTACCGGCCGCACCCTCTTTGGCGCCGCTCCCTGCAAGGGTCAGGAGCTCGAGGAGCACTACTTTGGCGCTATCCGCCCCACCGTCTCGGCCTATATGAAGGATCTGGACGATGAGCTGTGGGCGCTTGGCATTCCCGCCAAGACCAAGCACAACGAGGTTGCTCCCTGCCAGCATGAGCTCGCCCCCGTCTACGGCGAGGTCAACGAGGCCATCGACCAGAACCTGGTCATGATGGAGAAGATGAAGCTCATCGCCTCCCGCCACGACTTGGTCTGCCTGCTGCACGAGAAGCCCTTCGAGGGCATCAACGGTTCGGGCAAGCACAACAACTGGTCGCTCGGCACCGAGTCCGAGAATCTGCTCGATCCAGGTGACACCCCGCTCGACAACCTGCAGTTCATCGTCTTCCTCACCGCGGTGATCGAGGCCGTCGATAACTATCAGGAGCTCCTGCGTGCCTCCGTTGCCTCGGCCGGCAACGACCATCGTCTGGGCGCCAACGAGGCCCCTCCGGCGATTATGTCCATCTTCCTGGGCGACCAGCTTACCGAGGTCGTCGAGAAGATCATCGATGGCAAGGCTTCCGTCCATGCCACGCGCGGCGTGCTCGACCTGGGCGCCGATACCCTGCCCAAGCTGATGCAGGACAACACCGACCGCAATCGCACCTCCCCGTTTGCCTTCACCGGCAACAAGTTTGAGTTCCGTGCCTGCGGCTCCGAGCAGAACGTTTCCGACTCCAACCTGGTGCTCGATGCCGCCGTGGCCAAGTCGCTCAAGTCCTTCGCCGACGCGCTTGAGGGTACGCCCGAGGATGAGTTCCAGGACGCTGCGCTCGAGTACTGCAAGAAGGTCCTGACCGACCACCAGCGCATCCTGTTCTCCGGTGACGGCTACTCCGACGAGTGGCCCGTTGAGGCCGAGAAGCGTGGTCTTGCCAACAACAAGACCACGGCCGACGCCCTGCCCGCCTTTGTTTCCGATAAGGCCATCGCACTCTTTGAGGAGACGGGTGTCCTGACCAAGGCCGAGGCTCAGTGCCGCTACGACTGCAAGCTCGAGAAGTACAACAAGCTCATGAACATCGAGGCCACCACGATGGTTCGCGAGGCGCGTCGTACCTATCGCCCGGTCATTACCGCCTATGCCACCAAGGTCGCTAAGGGCCTTGAGACTATTCGTGCCGCCGGTGCCGAGGCCGCCATGCAGTGTGAGCAGAACACGCTCAACAAGCTTTGCAACGGCATCACCACCATCAACGACTCCATCAAGGCGCTCGACGCCGTGCATCAGAAGGCCGAGGGCCTCGATGGCCAGGAGCAGGCCAACGTGTACGCGCACGAGGTCGTTCCCGCTATGGATGCGCTGCGTGCCGCCGTGGACGCCATGGAGGAGATCGTGGCCGCCGACTACTGGCCGGTCCCGACCTACGACGACATCCTGTTCTACGTGTAGAACGTAACTGACATATCGTCACGGTATTGAGCCGGGGTCCGCATCATGCGGGCCCCGGTTTTTGTTTGCGAAGGGCGCTTTGAAGCCCGTTTTGCCGCCGACTTGCCTAGGTATAAAGGGTTGTGGACAAAAAACGTCAAATATGAGTACTGTCACAAGTCCTGTAGCATTATTTATTTGCAAAATATGTAGTGTTACGCAACATATGTACAAGTACTTAGCCGATAAACGTCTGCTATTTTTCCGCCGTAGGACGCCTGACGGCTAAATCGCCTTCTGAAGGCATGAAATCGCTGTAACTAAAATGGTAACAGTACTCATATTTGCCATTATTTGACCACAGGCCTTGCGATGATGCCGGAATCCGCACCCTGTCGGGTTCGAATCCCGGCATATCGGTAGCAAAAAGCCCGCTACCGCGAGGGTAACGGGCTCTTCAATTCAAATGGTGCCCCCAGCGGGATTCGAACCCGCGATATCCACCTTGAAAGGGTGGCGTCCTTGGCCGCTAGACGATGGGGACAGCGGGAAAGAGTATAGCAGACTTTTTTAGCCGTTCACATATCGTTGGCAAACTGAAAAACCACCACAAAGGTGCCTGTCCCCTTTGTGGTGGTGAGGTGCTAGGGAAGGAGCTTCATGGCGGCGTCGTGGGCGGCGTGCTCGTAGGTGTCGTCGAGGGGCTTGAGCGGCAGCAGGGCGGCGGCCTGTGCATCGCCACGGCGCTCGAGGGCATGGGCGATCAACCAGTCGGCGAGCTCGGGGTTCTTGGGCAGCGCCGGGCCATGCAGGTACGTGCCGATGACGCCCTTGTAGATCAGGCCCTCAAAGCCATCGTCGCCGTTGTTGCCGGTGCCCGTGACGACGGACGTTCCGAGCGGCGTGGCATCGGCGTCCAAAAGCGTGCGGCCGCCATGGTTCTCGAATCCCACAAAGGGCTCAGGTGCCAGGTCGGTTTTGACGGCTACGTTGCCGATCAGGCGGTCGGAGCCGCGTACGGTTTCGGCGGCAATGACCCCCAGACCCTCAATGCGATCCTCGCCCATATAGTACGAACGGCCGAGCAGCTGATAGCTGCCACAGATGGCGAGCAGCGAGCCGCCATCCTCAACATAGGATGCGACCTTGTCTTTTTGGGCGAGCAGCTCGTGTGCCACGGCTAGCTGGTCGCGGTCGGAGCCGCCACCCATCATGACGATATCGGCATCGGTGAGATCGAGTGACTCGCCCATACGGACCTCGTCCACGCGAACGGGGATGCCGCGCCAGGCGCAGCGACGCTCGAGGGCGATAACGTTGCCGCCGTCGCCGTAGAGGTTGAGGGCATCGGGGTACAGGTAGACGATGCGCAGCGGGCGCGAAAGCTCGACTGGCGCGATGCCGACGGGGACGGCACTGCCATCGGCACACGTTGCAGCGCGGGCAGCAACCGTGGCTGCATCGGCACCCTTCAGCCCGTCGAGCTCCTTGACCAGCGGCGGGAAGGCCGTGTAGTTGGCGACGGCGTAGAAGGTGTCATCGGCGGCCTCGTCTGCCACGGCGCCAATTGCCTGCGCGACGGCCGAGATAATCGCGGCATCGATGCCGGCGTACTTGAGACGCACCTGCATGTCGTGCGCGCGCGTGCCTCCGGCAAAGGCGACAAGACCCGGCGTGTCGGCGATGCGCTCAAAGTCGACGTCGTAGATCCACGATACATCGTGTCCGTCGGCGTCGTTGTCGTTAAGGAAGAAAGCGCAGAGTCTGCCGCCCGCCGTCTTAATGGATTGGATCTGTCGATCGAAGCCCACGGGATTCTTGGCCAGGTTTGCCTCGACGGTGCGGCCGGCGATATCCCAGCGCCCCATACGACCACCGGCGGGCACATAGGCATCGAGCGTAGGCTGTAGAAGCGCCGTGTCCACGCCCAACTCGTGCGCGGCAAAGAAGGCGGCGGCAACGTTATAGACCATGTACAGGCCGTTGTAGCGTGTGGCGATGTGTGCGGCAGCCGCGTCGGGCGCCGATCCCAAGATCAGGTCAAAGCTGTAGCCGTCGCAGCCAAGCTCCACGCCCGTCACACGGCGGACCAGTGCGGGGCGTGCCCAACCGCACGAGGGGCAATGGTAGGCGCCGAGTTGACCATACTGCACATAGTCGTACTCCAACGGGGCGTTGCACTGCGAGCAAAAGCGCGAGTCGCTAATGCGGTCGGACTCGGTGTCGGTGGCGCCGTCGATGCCAAAGGCAATACTCGCATTGGGAACGCGCGCGGCAATCGAGGCGCACAGCGGGTCGTCGGCGTTGTAGATGAGCGTCGTTGCCGGCGAAAGCTCCAACGCGTGGGCGATGACCTCCTGGGTGTGATCGATCTCGCCATAGCGATCTAGCTGGTCGCGGAACAGGTTGAGCAGCACAAAGTACGTCGGCTTGAGCTTGGGCAGAACGCGTACGGTGTAGAGCTCGTCGCACTCAAAAACGCCCACGCGCTTGCCGCTGCTGGTGTGTTTAAGGCCGCTGCGCGCTTCGAGCAGTGCGCCCACCACGCCCGGCTCCATGTTGTTGCCGGCGCGGTTGCACACCACGGTGGCGCCGCTGGCGGCAACGGCGTCGGCGATGAGGTTGGAGGTGGTGGTCTTGCCATTAGTACCGGTGATCACCACGCTGCGGTCGACAAGGCCGGCGAGGTCGCTCAGCAGCTCGGGGTCGATCTTCATGGCGATGCGGCCGGGGAGTACGCCGCCCTGGCGCTTAAGGACGGAGCGCAGCCCCCAGCGGGCGATATCGCTCGAGGTGCAGGCGAGAGATGAGCGGAGATTCATGAAGCCGTTCCTAACGTGAATGACATGGTCGTGGCGTTTGCGCCGTTAAAAGCCGTAACGGCGCGCAAATTCCTGGGCAAGCTGCGATACGTCTTCGCAAGCGTTGGCCCAGGGGGCAAAGTCGGGAGTATCCGAGATGATGCCGTCGGCCTCCCAAACGGCCTGGTGCGAAAGATCCCAGGGATCGCGTGGCTCGGGCCGGCAGGGAAGGTACGGTGTCTGGTACATGGGGTTCAGTAAGAAGAACGCACCGCCCTCGCAACGGTTGGCAAACTCACGCAGCGCGCGTGTCGCCGGGCGCATCTTGTTTGTTTTGAACAGCAGAATCGTGCGGGCGAGCAGATACCAAGGAGAGTTCTCGAGCGCGTCAGCCCCGATCTCTTCCTCGAGCTGGTGGGCCAGGGCAAAAAAGCCGTCCTGGTCTTCCAGGCGAGCGAGGGCGAGCAACACGGTGCCTGCGGCTCGGGTGGGGTAGCCTTCCGCCTTAAGAACACGGCGGGCGTAGTTGGCGGCAGCACGGTAGCGAGCGCTCGCCATGCACAGCTGCGAGATGGCCTCGAGTGTGTGAAGCCACCCGATAAGAGCCGGCTCGCTCACGGTGAGCTCTGCCGCCGTCACACCGTCCGTCAAAACCTTATTGGCCCAGTAGTGCGGGGCTTTCATGTCGAACCCGGGCACGCTTTGCTGCAGGTAATCGGTTGTGGTCGCCTCGAGCTTCATCAGGTCGCCCAGGCAGGCGTCAACGGGCGTGTCAGCCAGGATGATGGCGAGCAGCTGGGCATCGAGGACATACGCATCGACGCGGACAATCTTGAGCAGCTCATCGCGCATGTCGTCGAACAGACGATTGCGCGTCTGCTCGAATTCCTCGTCGCTGCCCATGTCCTCGATGCGATGGAGCTCGTCGAGCAGGTGGCGATGAACACCGGCATAGGACAGCAGCGCCTGGGCATGCTCGGACTGCGCGTACTTTTGGGGATTCGCGCTAATGTCGTTATGGACAAGCTCGCGTGCTGCATCGGTGAGCTCGGGGTGCGACGCAACGTAGGCGCGCTCCAGGTAGGCGGGGATGTAGACGCTCGGATCCATTAGAGGTCTCCTCCCTTAAACGGCAAACCCTGCTCGGCCGCCCGCAGTATGCGCTCATCGATTTGGGAACGCACGATATCGTTGGTGGCGACCCAGGCGGCAAAGCTGGCGTTGTCGGGGGCGCCCAGGCCCTCCTGCAGTACCGGCGTCGCCTCGGATAGCGCAAGGACAAGCTCGTCGGTGGAGCCCGCACCCACGTTGACGCGGGCATAGACGCCATCGGGAAACTCGGTTTGGAAGTAGAGCGCCTCGGCCGCGTGCGGACACGAGCGTGCAAGGATACGCAGGTAGTGCTCGGCGCCCTCGTAGTCCAGCTCGCGCCAGGCTGCGCTCATCAGTGCGATGAGCGTCCACGGGTCCAAGTCGCGCTCCGCATCTTTGGGGCGGCGGCGCAGCGGGGTATTCGCGAGGTACGGCACGGAGTGGGCAGAGCGAAAGCGCTTGAGCTCCTCGGCGGGGTATTCGAGCTTTGCCATGGCGAGCATCGCGGTGTGGCGGACACCGGCGGGGTCGTTGGGCGCAAAGTCCAAGCTGCGATTTGCGGCTT
>URYT01000059.1 GCA_900552185.1 uncultured Collinsella sp.
GGCGGGCATGACCTTTTACGCAGGGTGCGCCCGCTGTGGCTTTTCATGGATTCCCCGAATCAATGGCGAAAAATCCATTGCGGGGACTACTCATGCGGTTCCGTAGGCGGTTTGGGTGTTCCGTAGGTGGTTGGGTCTGAATACCCGGCATGAAAACGGCCAGAATAAAGCCTTTCTCCAACCCCGATACTCTGACCAACCACCTACGGAAGCGAAAAACCACCTACGGAACTAGTCCAAGCCGTAACGGTGACTGGCTATCGCTCGGGCGACCATGCCGAACAGTTCGTTCAGCTTCTGTTTGGATGCCAAATGCTCGCGGGTGGCGACAAAAGGCGTGAATCCAAGATCCCTCAGCCGGTTGCGCTTATCGAGGTCATACATCCAGCGGCCGTGGGTGTAGTGGTAATTTCCGTCGTATTCTATACAGACGCGGTCATCCGGGTAGGCGATATCCACCTTCATCGTGCCCGAGCCGCGTATGTGGTCAATGATCTCATAATTGACATGTGCCTCAGGCAGCCCGTAAGCATCGCTCTCCAAACGAAGCACCGTTTCCTGCGGGGAATCGGTACCTGGTTTGGACAGGCGCAAGGCCTTTCTGCATTTGGCGCTCCCAATGAATCGCGGCGCACTCCGGATGTAGTCGGAGAGCTCATCGTGAGTGCAGACGCGTAAATCGGGATTGGCGCAAGTGAGCCAATCCATGGCGATCACCAGACTCCGTTCGTCGACATAGGGCGCAATCTGGCAGACCGCCTGCATCGCGGAGACGCTTGACACCAATTCGTCGGCGTGCACCACGTCTACGCCATGCCTTGCGTAATGGAATTTCATCCCCTGGATTTTCCGCAGGTCACGTTGCCGGCACACTGAAACGTGAACGAGCTCCGAACCATATCCGGGTAAATAATTCATGGTGGCAATCATGCCATGCAGCTCCAGCGCTGTGCCGTGGCTTACATAGAGTGGAAGCGAGGAGCGTGACCTTATCCGCGACAACACCTGCCTGCATTCAAGATGCCGTCTCGCCGCCTCCTCCCGTGACTGCTCTAATGTGAAAAATGTATTGTGTCCAAAGCTTTCCATGCGCTGACGGTATATGGAAAGCCGGCAGCCCCGCAACCGTCTCCGTGAAAAATGTGGATATGTGTATGGTTCCATCCGCAGCATCACCGGGGAGAGGCCTGATGTATACGCGTCCGGTAGAACCGATGCGGAGCGTGGCGTCATCGAGGGGTGGCTCACATGGCAAGTCGGCCACGCAGAAGGGCGGGCGCTTCCAGCCGCAGGCCCGTGGGGCTGACGGTGACCGCGTTTCTCCACGGTGTCAGCCGCGTTTGGAACCCTGCCGACTGATGCCACCTTTATGACCGGTCGCTTTGAAAGGCAGACCGGCGTTGCCGAGTCCTTTGCTCCGCATGTTCTGCAGGGCAAAGGATTTTTGTTGTGCATGCAGTTCGTTCATCCGTTCCGTGGACTGATGCGCGATTCGCGGTTTCCGTGATTGCTCTGGCTGTGTCATGTCTATAAGAATACGTTCGGTAATGTAGTATGATGGATTTAGTAATGCTTTTACTAAAATCTGATGAGGCATCCATGGGAGGGCGAGGGAGCGATGGCGACCATCAAGGAGATTGCGAAACGTACGGGATTCTCGCAGGCCACGGTGTCGCGTCTGTTGAATGGCGATCCGACGCTGTCCGTGCGTGAGGAGACGCGTCGCGCGATCATCCGCGCCAGCGAGGATTTGGGATACAGCGCCCAGGCCAAGCGTATCGTCATTCCGCACGAAGTAGCCTTGTTGGACAACGAGGAGTCCGACGAAACGCTGCGTGATTCGTATTTTGCCGATTTGCGTTCGGCGCTGGAACATAACGCCAAACAGCAGCGTATGGAGCTCACTGTTTTCCACAGTCTTGACGAGATGTTGAATCAGAAGGGGAAATTCGATGGTTTCATGGCTATCGGCGCCAATGTCATAGCCGAAAGCGACCTTGAGAAGTTGCATGAGGTCATGTCATACGGTGTGTTCATCGATGTGAATCCCGCACCGAGCCTGTTTGATTCCGTGCAGCCCGACCTACAGCAGACCATGCATGACGCGGTCGAAGCATGTGCGAAGGCTGGCATGAAGCGTGTCGGATTCATCGGCGGCAAGGGGAGGCTGACGAATTTTTATGAGGTGGACGAAGAGGGGCGTGCCACATATTTTCGGCGTGAAATGGGCCGTTATGGTCTCGACCTGCGTGGACTGGTGTATTCTGACGGCTTGTTCACCGTGGAGAATGGTCGCAAGCTGGGGGAGCAGTTTATCCGTGACCACAACGGCGCACTGCCTGACGCAGTTATTGTTTCGGCGGACATCATCGCGGTCGGCGTGCTGCAGGCGTTCAACGCGGTTGGTGTGATCGTGCCCCGCGACATCAGCGTCATCAGCATCAACAACCAGGCGATCGCACAGCTTACGTCGCCACCGTTGAGCACGTTCTCAATCGACCAGAACGAGCTTGCGCGCGTTGCGATTCTCACCTTGGCCGATGCGATTGCCAGCAAGCGCACAGTACGGCAGCATGCGTACCTGTCGACGACGCTGGAAGTGCGAGATAGTTTCGTGCCGGCGCAGCCGAAACGTGAATCGCGGCCAAAATTGCAGACCCGATCGAAGCGATCTGCCCGGTCGAAACGGGCTGCCTAGCGTACGTATGTGTGGAAAAATATGAAAGGCGATTGATGATGCTGCGTCATCAATCGCCTTTTGTTTGTCTACTGTCGGCGAAATACCGCGAATCGCACACAATATGACATGTATATGTGCAGAATCGCACAAAATGCGACACGCCCAACAGTGCACAACGCAGATGTTAAATTTTACTAAACAGGGGTAAAGGGATATACTTAACTCATGTGAAATCAAATGATGATTTCCGATTACAGCTTCAATCACAACTTCTAAGGAGAAGTACGATGGCAGAATCCAATGTCGCAGCCGCACCGAAGGAGACGCAGCAGTCTGCGAAGCCAACCAGGAAAGGCAGTCTGCTGTCCCGCGTGGCCTATTCATTCGGCAACGTCGGCCAATCCGCCTTCTACAACGCGCTGAGCACCTACTTCATCGTCTACGTCACCAGCTCGCTGTTCTCCGGGGTCGACAAGGCGCTCGCCACCAAGCTCATCGGCGTCATCGTGCCCAAGATCAACTCGGAGTCCGTGAGCCGCATTACTGCCGGCATTGGCCAGGTGCTCGGTCGCCGTGGCTACCAGATGCTGCTTGCCAACACCGACAACGCGGCCGATCGTGAGCTCGAATACCTCGATTTATTCCAAAACCACCCAGTCGATGGCATTGTGCTGGTGGCAACTATGATTACCGACGAACACCGTCGGGCGATTGAATCGTGCCGCGTGCCCATCGTGCTGATCGGCCAGAATGTTGAGGGCGCGGCGTGCGTCTATCACGACGATTACGAGGCCGCCTTTGAGCTGGGTCATGCGCTTGCGGGCCGCGTGGATGGCAAGATTGCCTACATTGGAGTTACCGAGGAGGACCGCGCGGCCGGTTATGACCGCCGTCGCGGTTTTGAGGCCGGCCTGCGCTCCGCGGGTAACCCACTCGATGCCGCCTTGATTCGCCTGGGCTCGTTTACGCTCGACTCGGGCTATGGTGCGGCGCGTGAACTGCTTTCCGTCACTCCCGATGTTTCGTTTATCGCCTGCGCGACCGACACCATGGCGGCGGGCGCGCTGCGTGCTATCGATGAGGTTCGCGGCATGGGCGAGGGCATACACCGCGTGAGCGGTTTTGGCGACAACGCGTTTTTGCGCGCGCTGACGGGCGGCATTCCCACCGTGCATTATGGCTACCTGACCAGTGGCGTCGAGGCGACCAATATGTTGCTCAACACGCTCGATGGCGTGGAGGGGGAGAGCGGTCTCAAGACACTCAAGCTCGGCCATCAGCTTATGAATGTCTAGGTCTTGGGCACGTCTGCCTGCCTCTGAGTCGCCTGGTTTTTCCGTAAAACTACCATTCGCCGGCTTTTTCCTACCGTTTACCGCTATATGAAAACGATTGCAGACATATGAAACTGAAATCGATTACAGTGTAAGTGTCAAAGATGGCCGGGTGCAAATGCGCCCGTTGGAGGAAAGGGAAGTCATGGACTACCGCAAATCAGCCCAAGAGGTGCTCGACAACATCGGTGGCGCCGACAACGTTGTTTCGGCCGCGCACTGCGCCACTCGCCTGCGCCTGGTGATTGCCGATAACACTAAGGTTAACAAGGAGGCCATCGAGAATGTCGATGGCGCTAAGGGCGTCTTTGAGGCCCAGGGCCAGCTGCAGATTATTTTTGGCACCGGCACCGTCAACAAGGTCTACGAGGAGTTCATCGCGCTCAGTGGCGTCGAGGCTGCCACCAAGGCCGAGGTCAAGGAGGCCGCGGCGCAGCAGCAGAACATCTTTATGCGTGCCATTAAGGTGCTCGGCGACGTCTTTGTCCCCATCATCCCTGCCATCGTGGCTTCGGGCCTGCTGCTGGGCATTATGAGCGCCCTCAACTTTATGGCCTCCAACGGCTTTATCGCGCTCGACACCAATAACTTTATCTATAAGATTGCCGACCTGGTCTCGGGAACGCCCTTTGGCATTCTGCAGATCCTGATCGGCTACTCCGCCGCCAAGGCCTTTGGCGCCAACCCGTACCTGGGTGCTGTCGTCGGCGGTGCGTTCATCAACTCCTCGCTGCAGAGCGCCTACACGGTTGCCTCCGAGGGCGTTCAGACCATGGTCACCGTCATCCCCGGCGTGTACAGCTTTGAGTGGGTCGGCTATCAGGGCCACGTGATCCCCATCGTTATCGCCTGCGCCATTCTGGCCTTCCTCGAGAAGCGCCTGCACAAGATCGTTCCCGAGATGTTCGACCTCTTTGTGACCCCGCTCGTCTCGGTGTTCGTGACCGTGCTCGTGACGCTCGTTGCCGTCGGCCCCATCTTTGTCTGGGCAGAGAACGCCATCCTCGGTCTGATCCAGACCCTGCTGACCCTGCCCTTCGGCATCGGTTCCTTTATCGTCGGCCTGTTCTATGCCCCCACGGTCGTTACCGGTATCCACCAGATGTACACCGCCATCGACTTGGGTCAGCTCGCCCAGTACGGTGTGACCTACTGGCTGCCCATCGCCAGCGCTGCCAACATCGCTCAGGGTGGCGCCGCGCTTGCCGTTGCCTTTAAGACCCGCGATGCCAAGATCAAGGGTTTGGCACTTCCTTCGGCCCTGTCCGCCTTCATGGGTATTACCGAGCCGGCCATCTTTGGTGTGAACCTGCGCTTCTTTAAGCCCTTCATCGCCGGCTGCATCGGTGGCGGTTGCGGCGCCCTGGTCTGCGCGCTCACCTCGCTTGCCGCTTCCGGTACGGGCGTTACGGGTATCTTCGGTATCCTGCTGTGCCTGGCCCAGCCCGTGCAGTACGCGATCATGTTTGCGGTCGCCGCGCTGGTTTCCTTTGGTGTCTCGTTTGTCCTGTACAAGGACGAGCCCAAGGCTTCCGAGCAGGCCTAAGAGCTTTTGATTGAGGGGTGCCCGCGGGTTGTATGCTCGCGGGCGTTTCCCGTATCTGGTGTCGATCTCTGGCGTCTTGTTACTTTCGATCCGTTAGGACTTTGATATGTCTAATGCACTTGGCCGCGACCTTGCAAAGCTGGTCGCCGCTGTTGACGCTGCCGCCTCTGAGTGCGGCCATGGCGCGTATGGCCAGCGCTTCCATATTATGCCGCCGGCGGGCTGGCTCAACGACCCCAACGGTCTTTGCCAGGCAGGCGGCGTGTTCCATGCCTATTTTCAGTATGCGCCGTTTGATGTCGAGGGCGGCGTTAAGGTCTGGGGCCATGCGACGAGTCGCGATCTTATGACGTGGGATTACGTTGGCGCCCCACTGCTGCCCGACGAGCCGTTCGATTGCCACGGTGTGTATTCGGGCTCCGCGCTTGCCGAAGACGGTTGCATTCGCGTGCTCTATACGGGCAACGTTAAGCTTTCCGATGCTGACGGTACGTACGACTACGTCAATACTGGCCGCCGCGCCGATACCGTCTATGTGGAGAGCGTTGATGGCCTTGCCGGTCGGGAGTTCAACCAAAAGCGCGTGGTGCTGGCGTCCGAGGATTATCCTGAGGATTTGACCTGCCACGTGCGCGATCCCAAGGTGTGGCGTGACGCGGACGGGCGTTATCACATGGTGCTGGGCGCGCGTCGTCGCGTGGATGGGCCGCATGTCGATAGTCGATTTTGCGCTATGCACGGCGAGGGCGCCGGTCGCGATGTGGGCGAGATCTTGGTGTATGGCTCGGCCGATATGCTGAGCTGGGAGCTCGAGAGCCGTGTGTCTACGCCCGAGCGTTTTGGCTTTATGTGGGAATGCCCGGGGTATATCGAGTTCGCGTCGGACAGCGGTGCACAGGCTAAGTATCTCTCGTTCTCGCCGCAGGGGCTTGAGGGCGGTCGTTGGGACCGCGGCAATGTGTACGCCGCGGGCTACATGCCTGTAACGGGCGACATTACGGGTGGCAATGACGCTTATGAGCTGGGCGAGTTCCGCCTGTGGGATGCCGGTTTTGACTTCTATGCTCCGCAGGAGTTCACGGCCGAGGACGGTCGCCACATCCTGATCGGCTGGATGGGCATGCCCGATGAGCCGACCTATGGCAACGACCCCACTGTGGTGTGCGGCTGGCAGCACTGCATGACGGTGCCGCGCGAGCTTACGGCCGGTGCCGACGGCGTGGTGCTGCAGCAGCCGGCGCGCGAGATTGAGCACCATTATGCCTCGGTGCGTGTAGGGGAGGGCTCGTTGGAGGTTGCCGGCGATACCTGCTTTGACGTTGTTGCCGACGGTGTCGACGGCGCGTTTACCGCGATCGTTGATGGCGAGCTAAGGGTGGCGTTTATGCCTGCCGAGGGCGAACTGCCCTCGCGCTTTGAGATGCGATTTACCGATGAGGACTGCGCTTCTGCCGGCTGCGGTCGCACCGTGCGCTGGGAGCCCGTCGACGAGGTTCGTAACGTGCGCATTGTTGGCGATGTTTCGTCGGTCGAGGTGTTTGTGAACGATGGCGCGCTCGTGTTCTCGACGCGCATCTATCCCGAGGCCTATGGCGTGACCGTTGACGCCCCGGGTGCGAGCGTGAACTATCACACGCTCAACATCTAGGCGATTCGTTGCATATCGGCGGTATACTGCAGCCGTTGCCCACGATGCGGGGAGCACCCGCATCGTGGGTTTTTGCTTGTGAAGGGACGGTGCTGCGTGGACGTGCAACAGCTAGAAGAGGCCTGGGCTTTGAGGACCGGTGCGCGTGAGGTGCATCTTTTTGCGGCCCCGCATGTGCCGGCGGCTCTGTCGCTGCTGGGTATTGTGCGTCCCGGTGACCGTCTGGTGGCCTTTGCGGATGACTTTGCCGATGCGTTTGCGCACGGCTTTGAAGGCTGTGATGTTGTGCTCGTGGGCTCACCGTCTGCCGATGCGTTTGCTGCCGCGTCCGAGGGCTTTGATGTTTCGTTTGACGCTGCGGGCTCGCACCTGTGGTGGTTTGTGAACTCAATCGGTGGCTTTGGCCTGCGTGTGCCCGATCTGCGTGCGCTGGGTCGGGCGGCGCGTGAGACCCATGCGCTGCTGGTAGTGGATAACACCGTGGCGTCGGCTTTTGGCTGCAATCCGCTGCGGCTGGGTGCCGTGCTGTCACTTGAGGCGCTCGACCGTGTGTGCGCCGGTAAGGCTCCGCGCAAGCTCGTTGCCGCTTCGATGGCGCGCTCGCAGCTCAAGCGCCATCGTGTGGATGCCGCTGCCGAGTGCGCATATGCCCTGCTTGAGGGCTGCGGCTTGGCCAAGCTTAATTTGCCTGCTGATGAGGCCGGTGTGCTGGAGCGCGTGCTGGACTCGCTCGATACCCGTATGCAGGCGCATTTCGACCGCGCCCGTGCGCTGGCCGAGTACTTGGCTGCGAATGAGATGGTGCGCAACGTGCGCTATCCCGGGCTGAGCTCGCATCCCGACCATGCGGTTGCAACGGGAATCCTCGAGCACGGCTTTGGTCCGGCAGTTGAGTTTGACCTTATCGAGCGCAGTGCGGATGACCTGTTCGATACTTTGCCGGGGGAGTTTCGCACATCGCCCGCCGGCGGCGCAACGACGCGTCTTTCAGCCCCACGTGGCAAGCAGGGGAGCACCATCCGTCTCTTCGCCGGCACCGACGACCCCCTGCAGGTGGCTGCCACCCTCGATAACGCCCTTCGCAAGTAACTAATCGGGGTCTGTGTCTCGAAAACGGCCTATTTACTACGTTTAAGCAATAAGGTTCGACCATACCCGCCTATTTTGAAAATTACCAAGCTGTCTACCAGCGGTTTTAATTTCATAATGTCCGGTATGGTCGAGGGTATTCAGCTAAACGTAGTAGATGGACCCTTTTTGTGGCGCGAGCCTTAATCCGAGGGCGCGCTGGACAACAATTCAGTCCCAAATGGACTATCCTGCGTTGATGCTTGCGATGAGGTCGTTGGCTTTGGTGGCGATGACGTTGTTGATCTCGCCCTGCAACGTCTCGTAGACTTCGATGGCTCGCTCGCCGGCGGGGGTGAGCGATGATCCGCGGGCGCCATCGCGCTCGATGAGCTTACAGCCCAGCTGGCCTTCGGCCTCGTTCACAATGCGCCAGGCCTTGGAATACGCCATGCCCATGCTTTTGGCGGCCCGGTTGAGCGAGTGCTCGCGGGCGATACCTTGCAGCAGCAAGACGCAGCCGTGGCCGAAGACGCCTGGCAATTCCTTGTCGCACGCTTGAATGACCAACTTTGCCGTCGTCTTGTACTCCATGTGCTCCACGTCTCCCCGCTAAAGTGTTTGCTGGGCAAACGCAAAGCCTGCGTCAAACCCTCGTGTGCTCTTCTTAAATCATGCATTGTAGCAGTCAAAGTGCGTTAAGATACTTCCCCAGTATTGGGCGCCCAAGGTTGGGCTGGGTCCTACGAGGCCTGCAGCCGACCGGTCGCATGGAAAAAGGAGAAACATGGCTACGTTCTTTCCCGGTGAGTCCCACACGTTTTCGGAGTATCTGCTGGTCCCTGGTTACTCGTCCTCGCAGTGCATTCCCAACAACGTCTCTCTCAAGACGCCGCTGACCCGCTTTAAGCGCGGTGAGAAGCCGGCAATCACCCTGAACATCCCCATGGTTTCCGCCATCATGCAGTCCGTCTCGGGCGTCGATATGGGTGTCGCGCTCGCTACCGAGGGTGGCCTGTCCTTCATTTACGGTTCCCAGAGCGCCGAGTCCGAGGCCGCTATGGTCAAGGCCGTCAAGGATCACAAGGCCGGCTTCGTTCAGTCCGATTCCACGCTGACTCCCGACATGACCATGGAGCAGGTCATCGAGCTCAAGGAGAAGACCGGTCATTCCACCATGCCGGTCACTGACGACGGCACTCCCAAGGGTAAGCTCCTGGGCATCGTCACCA
>URYT01000060.1 GCA_900552185.1 uncultured Collinsella sp.
TTTGCCGTTCCTGACATTGTTCCGCTGCCGCAGGACGTGGTGGATGGCTGCGAGGCCGTGCTCGATACGTTGTTCGACCTTTCGGCGGCAGTTAAAGCCGCGCGCTAGACAATTGCGGCGTTGAAACGAGCAATTGCCCACGTTTGCGCTTAAGCAAAAGGGGCCCGGCAATGGTCGGGCCCCTTTTGCTTAAGCGGCGACATAGCATACTTGCGGGCGTGCTACAGATACGCGCCTAGGTTGATGGCCGTGGCGTCGGTCTGGCTGCTTGCCTGGGTGCTGGCGCGTTCCAGCAGGAACGGCCGCACGAGTTCTTGGCGGTTGATATCCTCGGCGGCGGTGACTGCGGTGACGGTGCGCGCGGCAGAGCCGATGTGGACGTGCTTGGTCTTCGCCGGGGCCTTGTTCTCGATTTGCTCCATGAGCAATTGAACGCCCTTGCGGCCAATCTCGTAGCCCGGGGGCGCTACCGTAGTGAGCGGGACCGATCCGCTCCAAGCGAGCGGGTTGCCATCGCAACCTGCTACGCGTACTTGCCCGGGGACAGAGATGCCCTTGTCGACCAGCGCCGAGATGACGCCCGAGGCCAACACGTCGGTCAGGCCGACGACAAAATCGGGACGTTCGTCCGCGGGGCGCGCGGCGATTTGGGCGCCGATGCCGTAGCCGTCGGCGGCGGTATTCCATTCGCCGGCGTCGATGACTTCGATCTTGATATCGGGGTGTAGGGCGAGTGCCTTATGAATGCCAAGGACGCGCAGGGTGAGTTGCATAAATGCTGCTCTACCCACAACGGTGATATGGCGTGCACCGCGGGCGATGGCAAGTTCGGCAATGATGCGACCCTGGGCCTCGTTGTCGGCCGCTACGTAGTAGCCGGGCTCGGAGCAATGGATGTCCAGATGGACGATCGGCACGGGCATCTTGGCCATGGCGGGGTGCCAGTCGGGGGATGCCATGGGCTGAACCATGACGCCGGACATCTGGGTGCCCATAAAGTAGCGCAGGTAATGGTCCTGGAGAATATCGTCGTTATCGGCGTTGGCGATGAGCAAGTCATAGCCGTGCTTGCGAGCCTCGTTGTGGGCGCCGCTGGCGATTTGGAGCGAAAAGCCGTGATCGAGACGGGGGAGCACCAGGCCAAAGGACTTGGTGGCGCCGCCCGCGAGCTGACGAGCGCTTTGGTTGGGCAGGTAGCCAAGGCGATTGATGGTCTCGTTGATGAGCTTGAGGGTCTCGGGGCGCAGCTTTTCGGGGTGGTTGAGCGCGTTGGAAACCGTGCCCAGCGAAACCCCGGCCTCGCGCGCGACGTCGCTGATTTTTACCTTTGCCATAGCGGCCCCTTTGATGCGTTTCAAGTACAAGCCAGATTGTAGCATCCCAAACCTTCCAAAAAGGGACAGGTTTATTTTGGCAGGTTTTATCTGGGGAAACGCCGTTGCCAGCGCGACCACCACGAAGGGGACAGGCACCTTTGCGGTGGTTTGGACCGGCTGGGCATGTGTGCATCGGGTGGTATCTAAGTTGAGATACCACTTCTGGTATATCAGCTTGCGCTTGCGTGAGTACAATACTCGAACGTTATACGTCTCAGCGCCCCCTGTGCGTGGACGTCTTGCAGTCACGCGAACGAAGGGATTTATCCTATGTGCGGAATTGTCGGCTACACCGGCTCTGATATTGCAAAGAACATCCTGGTCACGGGCCTCAAGCGCATGGAGTATCGCGGCTATGACTCTTCGGGCGTCGCGCTCGAGGTGGGCGAGGGCGCCGCGGCGCACCTCGACGTCATCCGCCGCGTGGGCAAGGTCGCGGGCCTGGAGAGCGAGCTTTCCAACATCGACAGCGACGCTACCTGCGGTATCGGTCACACCCGTTGGGCCACCCACGGCAAGCCCTCCGTCGTTAACGCTCACCCCCACACCAGCTGCGACGGTCGTATCGCCATCGTCCACAACGGCATCATCGAGAACTTCGCTGAGCTGCGCGAAGAGCTGGAGGGCCGCGGCCATCACTTTAAGAGCGAGACCGATACCGAGGTCTTCGCGCATCTGATCGAAGAGGCTTATGCCGAGACGCACGACCTGATGGCCTCCGTGCGCGAGGCGTGCACCCACGTGGTCGGTGCCTATGGTCTGGCCGCCGTGTGCGCTGACGAGCCCGGCGTGATCGCCGTGGCCCGCAAGGATTCCCCGATCGTGGTCGGCGCGGGCGAGACCGGTTCCTACGTTGCCTCTGACGTGATTGCACTCATCGACGCCACCCGCGATGTTGTGGTGCTCGAGGACGGTCAGTTTGCCAAGCTCACGCCCGCAGGCGTCGAGTACACCGACGAGGCCGGCAACGTTATCGAGCCCAAGGTCACCCACATCGACTGGGACCTGGACATGGCAGAAAAGGGCGGTTATCCCGACTTTATGCTCAAGGAAATCCACGAGCAACCGCGCGTCGTGCGCGACACACTGGTCGGTCGTATGACGCCGGCCGGCGAGCTCGACATCGACGAGCTGGGCCTTTCGCTCGAGGAGCTCAACGACATCGACCGCGTCTACGTGATCGCTTGCGGCACCAGCTATCATGCTGGCCTCATTGCCAAGAATCTCATTGAGGGCTGGGCTCGCATTCCCACCGAGGTGGAGGCGGCCAGCGAGTTCCGTTATCGCAACCCCATCATTACGCCGACGACGCTTGTCGTTGCCGTGTCCCAGTCGGGCGAGACGGCCGATACCCTTGCCGCCATTCGCGACGCGCGCATCAAGGGTGCCAAGGTCTTCGGCATCACCAACGTGGTGGGCAGCCCCGTGGCGCGTGAGAGCGACGGCGTCATCTACACCAAGGCCAACAAAGAGATCGCGGTCGCCTCGACCAAGAGCTTCATCGGCCAGGTCGTGAGCCTCACGCTGCTGGCTTTGCTACTGGCGCAGGTCAAGTACCGCTTGACCACCAAGCAGGCGCGCATGCTGTTCCGCGAGCTTTCCGATACGGCCGAGCAGATCCAGTGGATTTTGGATACCCAAACCGAGGCCGTTCATGAGGCTGCCCTGCTGTGCAAGGACGCGCAGTCGGCGCTGTTCGTGGGCCGTGGCATGGGTGCCGCTATTTCCTACGAGGGTGCGCTCAAGCTCAAGGAAGTCAGCTACCTGCACGCCGAGGCATATGCCGCCGGTGAGATGAAGCATGGCCCCATTGCCCTGATCGACCCGGGCTTCCCTGTCATCGCTGTGGCCACCAAGAGTGCCACCTACGACAAGACCGTGTCGAACCTTATGGAGTGCAAGGCGCGCGGCGCCAAGGTCATCGTCGTTGCCACCGAGAGCGACGAGGAGATCAACAAGATTGCCGACTGCATCATCCGCGTGCCGGCAGTCCGCGACGTGTTCAGCCCCATCACGGCGAGTGTCCCGCTGCAGCTGCTCGCCCGCGAGGTCGCCATCCTGCGCGGCTGCGACGTCGACCAGCCCCGCAACCTGGCCAAGAGCGTCACGGTAGAGTAGTTGGTTCCGCCGTTCTAGCGACTAAGGCCCGGCTCCGCATCAAGACGGAGCCGGGCCTTGTTTCATTTGACCAGATAAAACCTGCCAAAATGAACCTGTCTCTTTTTGGCAGGTTAGCGGAGCTTGCTGGTCTCGAAGTACTCGGGGAACTGGTCCAGGACCTCGGTCTGGTTGCGAAACATCATATGCAGGTGCTTGCTGACCAAAAAGCTCGCTTCGATGGGGTCGCGACCGGCGATGGCGCGGCGAATCTGCTTGTGTTCGTTCACGATGTCCTGATTGTCGAGAACCTGCGTGGCGGCGCGCAACCAGCGAAAGCGCTCCAGGTCGGCATTGGTCTCTTCGAGCCACGACCACACGGTGCTGCGACATGCGATGCTAAAAATCATGTGATGCATGAGGTTGTCGCTCAAAAAGAAGCCGATGCGATCCTCTTCGGCCATGGCCTTTTCCTGCAGCGCGATGGCGCGGTCGAGCTGCTCGATGCCAGCCGACGTGGCGCGCGCACAGCATTCCACGATCACCTGCTTTTCCAGATGCTCGCGGATGTAACAGGCACTCTCGGCAAGGGTGAGGTTGATGGGTGAGACGTAGGTGCCGCTTTGGGGCACGGTGCGCACCAGGCCTTCCTGCGCCAAGCGAACCAAAGCCTCGCGCACAGGGGTGCGCCCCATATCAAGGTCGTCGCAAAGTTGCTTGACGCCCAGCTTTTCGCCCGGCTTGTAGTCCAGGTAGACGATTTTGCGTCGAATGGTGTGGTAGGACTGGTCCTGTAGGCTCGTTTCCTGCTCGCCGACGTGCATCGATTCTTCCATAGCGCCTCGCAACTGTTCTATCAAACTCATATGTCAGTTGTTAATTATGCCGCGAATCAGCTCTCCGCGGTGGGTAATTCGGCTGTCGCCCGAGAACTATTGCGGCATCTTAGTCTGTGTTTGCGCAAGGCTGCGCTCAATGTTGCCGTATCATAAGCCGTCGCAAACGTGAAATAGAAAGAAGGAATCCCATATGCAACTGGCAAATATCGTACGCGAGCGCTGGAAGGGCGTCTTGTTCTGCCTGATCATCGCCATTCCCGCGACGTTGCTCGGCAAACAAATTGAGGTGGTCGGCGGTCCGGTATTTGCCATCCTCTTTGGCATGGTCCTGGCGCTCGTCTTTCCCAAGAATCGTCGCGAACAGCTCGCCGCCGGCGTTACCTATACGTCCAAAAAAGTCTTGCAGTACGCGGTTATCCTGCTTGGCTTTGGCATGAACCTCTCCCAGATTCTGTCCAAGGGCGCCCAGTCGCTGCCGATTATCGTGGCGACAATCTCGACCTCGCTTGTCATCGCCTTTGTGCTCTGCCGCGTCATGAACGTACCGGGCAAGATCGCGACGCTTGTGGGTGTGGGTTCGTCGATTTGCGGCGGTTCTGCCATCGCCGCGACCGCACCCGTCATTGATGCCGACGATCGCGAGATTGCCCAGGCTATTTCGGTCATCTTCCTGTTCAACGTTATCGCGGCGCTCGTGTTTCCGACGCTCGGCGGCATGCTCGGGCTGACCAACGAGGGCTTTGGCCTGTTTGCCGGTACCGCCATCAACGACACCTCGTCCGTAACGGCTGCGGCGAGCGCCTGGGACAGCATGCATCCCGGCGCCAATGTGCTCGAGAGCGCCACGGTGGTCAAGCTCACCAGGACGCTGGCCATTATCCCCATCACGCTGGTCCTCGCATGCTGGCAGATGCATCTGGCACGCAAGGCCGGCGGCGACGCTAAGAGCACGTTCTCGCTTAAACGCGCGTTTCCCATGTTCGTGCTGTTCTTTGTGCTGGCGAGCGTGATCACCACGGTGCTTCAGCTTCCCGCGTCCATCACGGCGCCCATCAAGGAGCTGTCGAAGTTCTTTATCGTGATGGCCATGGCGGCAATTGGCTTTAATACCGATATCGTCGAGCTGGTCAAAAAGGGCGGCAAGCCCATCGCGCTGGGCTTTTGCTGCTGGATTGGCATTGCGTGCATGAGTTTGGGAATGCAACACGTACTGGAAATCTGGTAGAGAAGTAGCTTGTTTGCGTGCTGCGTGCTTCGTGCTGGTGAGCGCATGCTTGCGGTGGAGCGATAGGAGCTCTTGCGGGTATGGCTTGTCCGCAGGTTTATAAGTCCCGAAGAGCTCTTATCGCCCCGCCAGGATGGCGATGCGGGGCAACACCTATACTCGCAGGACGGCGCTTTCTACCCTATAGTGTTTGGTGAGCAATATCGTTCAATTTTGAAACACTCGGTCGTGCGACCGCCGGCGGTTGCACGTCGCTGCAGGCAGGGGCAAATCATGGATAGCGATGCCAAGCTGAACATCTTGACCGATGCCCTAGCTGCTGCCGGGGCATCGGCATTGGCAATCGATGCGCGTGGGGACGTCGCGATCTCGACCATGAATGACGCGGCGCTTGAGCGGGATGTGGCGGCTTTTGTTGCCGAACGCCTCGACCGTATAGGAGACGGCGCGCGTCTTGTTATGGGGCGTGCGGGTACGCGCCTGAGCCTGACCGTTCGCCCCACCGACAAAGAGGGCGGGGGCCTTTGGGCCGTCGTGGTCCGCGAGGTGCGCGGTGCCGCGGCGCATGCGGGCGTCGAGTGGCTCAACGCCGACGAAGTTGAGGCCCGCTACGAATCGAGCGCGTACGGCATCGTTGAGGGTGCCGCTGCGGTGGCTGCACCAGTTGCCGAGAGCTACGCGCGCGGTGTGCCCCTTATGCTCGAGGGTGAGCTGGGAGCGGGTCAGGTTGAGATCGCCAAGCGCCTCTATCTGGACGGTCCTTTTGCCGATCAGCCCTTTGTTTCCGTTGCGCTCGATGAACTCACCGATCGCGGTTGGCGCCATATGCTCAAAAGCTCCAAATCGCCGCTGTTCCAAACGGGGCTGACCCTTTGCATTGAGGGCTGGAACGCGGTTGGCCCCCAGCGCCTCCGCGAGCTCGTTTCCACGATGGCCGACACCGCGTTGGCGACGCGCTGCCATGTGGTGCTGACGGCGAATGACATGCCGGGCGGCAGCGAAAGTGATCAAGCCGCCTTTGTGACCGAGCGCTTCGCCTGTGCGGTGAGCGTGGCGCCGGCAATCGCCGAGCAGGGAGCCGCGTCGACGAAGGTTGCGCGCTATTTGGAATATCTCGCTGATGCATTTGGGACGGCAGCGCCCACGCTGTCTGCCGCGGCGGCGAAGACGCTCGATGCTTACCGCTGGCCGCGCAATTATCTGCAGCTCCGCGAGGTCTCGGAACGACTGTATATATTGGTGGGGGCGGGCACGGTGGACCGCGCTGTGGCGGAGGAAGTGCTCGTCCAAGAGGACGTGATTAAGACCGCAACCTTTGGCGCCCCGACGCTCGAAAGCGACCTGTATATCCTGCGACCGCTGGCCGATACCGAGCGAGATATCGCGCATCTGGTTGTAGATCATCTTCACGGCAACCGAACCCGTGCGGCGGAGGTGCTGGGCATAAGCCGTACAACGCTGTGGCGCTTGCTGAAGGACGATGACCGTTGAGCGAGGCACCAGTGACCGCGCGCGACGCGTGTGCTACAGTCCAAAGCGTTATTGTTTCGATTTGGTTACGGCGTGCGAGGGCATATGGCTGAGACTTCAAAACCGAGCCGCAGAAGGCGGAGTGCCGCGCCGGTCAACCGACGCACGACATCGGTGACGTGGGGTAAACACGCCTCGGGGTTTGATGGCTCGTTCAAGCGCACTAAATATGGCTATCCTTCGGCAAGCGCCCGCTTGGCAATGCAGGCAGAGTCCTCACTGTGGGGCCGCAAACGCGTGGTGGGCTCAAAACTCAAGCACGACGGAACGCTCGGTTACATCAGCCGCGGGGCGGCTCGCCGCAGTGGACTCAATCCGGCTGGTTGGCATCGTTATGTTCCGATCGTGGCCGTCGTTGCAGTGATCGTCATCGCACTCGCTGCGCTTGGTGGCGCCAACTTGGACGCAGTGTTTAAATCGCCCGAGCTCGCGCATGCAGGCACAGAAGTTATCGAGGGCGCTCAGACCCAGACGGGTGTCGCGCCCCAGCGCGGTATCGTTGCGGCGGCCTCCACCATCGCCGATGCGCAAAAGGACGAAGACAAGCAAGGCGACGACGCCGAAACGACTCAAACGAACGAAACGACGACAACTCCATCGGCGGGATAAGTTGCGAGTGGGGCAGCTAATTTGGGACGGGGCTTTTTTAGCTGCCCAAGACAATGGCTCATTCGATGTCAGTCGCCAAAAGCGAGCGAGCCGCATTTGCGCCAAGGTGACGTGAAATGAGAGGGCGCTGACCTTCTGGTCGCACCCTCGAAATTGAACGTCAGATTGGCGTGAATGCGGCCCGCGCAGCGTCAACGAGCCCGCCGTTCGGTAGAATGGCGGAACTAATTACCTTACGTAGACCACGTTGTCGCGGCGGGGTTTGGGCTCGGGCAGCGTGTCCTCGGCATAGCCCAGAATGCAGTGACCGACACCGCGCAGGCTGCCGTCGGCGGGTAGACCCCAACTGGCCAGTAGCTCCAGGCCCTCGGGCGAATCGAAAACCTCGTGGGCGCGATGAATCCAGCACGAATCAACGCCCAGCGCATAGGCAGCGTTGAGCAGGTTGCCCATGGCGAGCGAGCCGTCTTCCAGATGTGTGGGCACGCTGCGGTCAACCAGCACCACCACAACGGTCTTGGCGCCATAGAAGGGGTCGCTGTTGCTGCCCATGACTTGCGCGTTGAGCTGCGAGAGACGCTCGACGGTCGCGGGGTCGGTGACGGCGACAAACGTCACCGGCTGGCGGCCCATGCCGCTCGGTGCATATTGGCCGGCTTCGATAATACGTGCAAGCTTTTCGGCCTCGACGGGACGATCGCTGTAGTTGCGGCAGCTGCGGCGGTGAATGAGTGCTTCGATAGTCTCCATGGTGTCTCCTTGCGGTGGCGTTGCAGATGCCCCGTTCATACCCGTCGGGCTCAAACGATAGACGGTCAATTGCCCGGCCAAAAGGATAGATTCCAATTGGGAAAGTAGGTTTGCATAAAAGTACCTTCAGAATGTGACAAACAAATGGGATGGTTAAACGTTTTATCCCGTCTACCCTGCGGTTTTTTACCACTTGCCTAAATGACGAACGCATAACCTCTGATAAAGGTTTTACTAAAGGAGTACCAACGTTTATCAATGCGCCGTGGTGGCGCCGGGCCAGGAGGTAACATCATGTTCCAGGCTGGAGATGTCGTCGAGACCGATTTCGAAGGATTTCTGAAGCTGCTGCGTTCCAAGACGCGCGCTTTCGTGTCGATCAACGATCACGAGTACTACATCACGCACACCGATGGCTATTGGCGTGTTCAGGATTGCGAGGCCCTCAACGACAAGGGCCACTTTACTGACTGTTCTGAGTTGGTCAACACGGTCTGCGAGGTCGTCGAGCTGCCGTGGATTGCCGGCAAGAGCCTGCATGACAGCTTCTCGGGCGCTACGGTCTATGAGGCCGTCGCCGCTTAACAGGCAATAAAACCCGATTTTCACGTGACCGCTGGCGCCGCCCCCGCGCCGGCGGTCTTTTTCTGCCGATAGGCCATAAAAATGCACGCATTTGCGGAGAGCCTGTTGACGATAGTCAAAACTCGGACTAATCTAGAGACACATAATTGGTCAAAAATCGGACAATTGAAGGATGGGATAGATGAATAGTGCGGTTACGCTGGTCGACTTCGATCGGTTGCTCAATGGACTCGACCATATCTATTCGGAGTTCTCGCGCGCCTGCGGCCTTTCGGACGGCGCCTACTGGATGCTCGTCGACACGAGTGCAGCGGGCGGAAGCGTTGCCGTGAGTCGGCTGACGAGTGAATGGTTCTACAGCAAACAGACCATCAATTCGGGGCTTATAGGACAAAATGTGTGTCTACTTTAGGGGTATCGGCGCAGGTCGATGCC
>URYT01000061.1 GCA_900552185.1 uncultured Collinsella sp.
GATCCTGGCCGACCGCGCACCCGGCCTCGAGCGCCGGAACTGGGGCTTCCAGAGCTGGTCTGAGCACGACGCTGCCACATGGCGCGAACTCCTCAACGAGGCCGATCGCCGCGCCGAACTCGCAAAGGGCCGCGTCGCCCGCATCGTCGCCACCGACCCGTCCGGAGACGCCGTCGCCTGCGCGCGCCGCATCCTCAAAGCCGCCGGCCTCGCCGACCGCGTGATCTTTGCCCAGCCCGACCTCGACAAGATCTCGCGCAAACTCATGATGCCCGCATGCTGCGGCGGAGAGCCGCGCGGCTTCGTCTTCCTCGACACCACCGAGACCGCCATTTCCAAGATGTCCCGCGTGCTCGACCTCGCCACGAGCCTGCACGCCGGCGCCTGTGGGGCCGACCCCGTCCGCGCCATGCTGAGCACCATGCCCACCGTGGCCCTCACCCGCGATGACCTGCTCATCCGCACCCTCGGCGAGCCCGCGCGCTCCCTGCGCGTCATGCCGAACAACGAAGAAGCCGAGCTCGCCATCTTTTCGGCGGCAAACGGCGCAATCAGCGCCGGAGAGGGCAACGTGGCCGCCGAGGGCTCCACGCCCGCGGAAGACGCCGTCGAATCCAGCGTCGCCCCCTCCCCCGCCACCACCCTCATCGACCTGGGCGACGGCAAGCCCTGCCCCGTCCTCATCCCCGAGTCCGAACAGTTTGCCCGTCGCCTGCGCAAGGTCGCCAAGCTACGCCGCAAGTGGGCTCAGCGCGAAGGCGTGACTTGCTACCGCGTCTACGACGCGGACCTGCCCGACTACTCCGCGGCCATCGACCTGTACGAGGGCTGCCCGCAGACGCCGGGCCGCTGGCTCGTCATCGCCGAATACGCTGCGCCCAAGACCATCGACCCCGCACTGGCCCAGGCCCGCATGCTCGACATTCTGGCCATCGCCCCGCGCATCTTGGATGTCCCAGCCGAGCACGTGCACGCCAAGGCCCGCATGCGTTCGCGCGGCGGCTCGCAGTACGGCAAGCAGGGAGCCGGCAAGGGCGGATCGGGCGAGCGTGCCAACATCGCTCGCCGTCGCCTGCCGCTCATCGAAGAGGGCGGGCTCACCTTTGCCGTCAACTTTGACGACTACCTGGATGTGGGTATCTTCCTGGACCACCGCGTCACCCGCAACCTAGTGCGCGAGCACGCCAAGCAGGCGCGGCGCTTCCTCAACCTGTTCGCCTACACCGGCACCGCCACCTGTTATGCGGCAGACGGCGGCGTCGAGGAAACTGTGACGGTCGACCTTTCCAACACCTATCTGGACTGGGCCGAGCGCAACATGCGACAGAACGGCTTTGTGGGGCCGCAGCATCACTTTGTGCGCGATGACGTGCTCACCTGGATTCGCGATCAGCGCCAGACGCGCAACCGCTGGGACCTGATCTTTGTCGACCCGCCAACGTTCTCGAACTCGTCCAAGATGGGCCGTCGCACCTGGGATGTCCAGCGCGACCATGTTGAACTTTTGGCCGGCGTATCGCGCCTGCTCGCACAGGGCGGACATGCCATCTTTAGCTGCAACCTGCGCGGCTTCCGCCCCGAGACGCGCAAGCTCGCGCGCGCGGGCGTCGTGCTGGAAGACATTACGGCGCAGACCATTCCCGAGGACTTCGCACGCAACCAGAAGGTGCACCATTGCTATATCGTGCGCCGCCTGCCCATCGAGGACGCCATGGCCGAGGTCGGCTTTAGCGCCGAGGAGATTGCCGAGCGAACCGAGGAGCTGCGCAACCCCGAAGCGCGCAAGCCTCGTGCAGCAGCGCCCGCACCCGCGCAGGCTGGCAACGGCAAGTCTAACTTTGCTGGCAAGCCCTCCTCTGCCGGCAAGCCCAAAAAGAAGAAGTTCTACGCCAGCAAGCCCAAGAGCAGATAACAAAGTTGCGGTGGAATACGGACTGTTTTGCCTGGAATTAGGTATATTTAGACCGTATTTCACCGCAACTCATAGGGGGATGGCGGACGCCGTTCTACCCTTGGGTGACCAATCGGTAACCGATACCCACATGCGTCTGGATATAGCGCGGGTGCGCGGGGTCGGACTCGATCTTCTTGCGCAGCGTGCCCATAAAGACACGCAGGCTCGCCAGGTCGCTCTTGGTTGCCGTGCCCCAAATCTCGTGCAGGATAAACTGGTGCGTCAGCACCTTGTCGGCGTTATGCGCCAGCAGGCACAGGAGCTTGTACTCGATCGGCGTCAGATGCAGCTCCTCGCCATCCATCGTGGCGATGCCGGCATCAAAATCGATATGCAGCTCACCGGTATCGAACGAGCCCTCGGAGGCAACGCCACCCGTTTGCGCATACGAAAGACGCCTAAGCGTCGTGCGAATGCGCGCGAGCAGCTCCTCGACCGAAAACGGCTTGGTCAGATAGTCGTCGGCGCCGGCATCGAGTGCGCGAATCTTGTCCGCATCCTCGCTGCGCGCCGAGACCACAATGATCGGCATGCCCGACCATGCGCGCACCGACTCCACCACCTTGACGCCGTCCATATCGGGCAGGCCCAGATCGAGCAGCACGATGCTCGGTGCCTGCGATGAGGCAGCGGCGATGGCGGCATGGGCGGTCTCCACGGCCATATGGCGCAAGCCGTGCGCCTCGAGCGCGGCAACGATAAGGTTGCGAACAGCGGGGTCGTCCTCAACGACCAAGATGAGCGGTTTTACGGCAGAGTTCGACACAGCGCTACTCCTTATCAAACGAAACGTCGGCGGCGGGAAGTTCAATCGTAAAGACCGAACCGTGCGGGTCCGCCGCGGCAACCTCTATGCTACCGCCATGCGCCAACGCAATGGAACGGCAGAGTGAAAGACCCAGGCCAACGCTGCGGTGGCTGTCGGCAAGACCGTGGTTGGCGGTATAGAACGACTCAAAGATCCGCTCGCGGTCCTCGGGTGCGATGCCCGGACCATCATCGGCCACCGAGCACGCCACGCGTCCATCGTCGACGCTAATCGAAATCATGATATGCGAGCCTGCGGGCGTATAGGTGATGGCGTTGTTCACCAGATTGACCACCAGCTGCACCATCAGACGCGCATCGACGTTGACGAGCGCCGGCTCATCGCACGCCACCACCTTAAGGTCGTGCTCGCGCACAGCAGGGTTCACGTGGCGCAGCGCCTCCTCGACGATGTCGTCCATGAGCTCGAGCGTGGTCGACAGGCGCATACCGCCACCCTCGAGCTTGGTGATGGCGAGCAGATTCTCGACGGTGGCGTTGAGCCACAGCGCATCCGAGCGAATGGATAGAAGCAGGCAGCGGCGCGTCTGGGCATCGAGCACCGCGGTGCCGGTCGAGCCCTGGTCGAGCAGCACGTCGGCATTGCCCGAAATACTGGTGAGCGGCGTGCGCAAATCGTGCGAGATGGAGCGCAGCAGGTTGGCGCGCAGCTGCTCGTTTTTGGCGAGCACCGCCGCCTCCTCGCGGGCCTCCATGGCGCGGGCGCGATCGAGCGCCAGCTCGCCTTCGCTCACGATGGCATCGGCAAGTGTTCGCTCCTCGTGCGTCAGCACGTCGGGCTCGGCAACGATAGCCAGCACACCCACCACCGAGGCGGGGTCGCCCGAGCGCACGAAGCCGTCGCCCGTGCGAACCGTCAGGTAGATGCCATAAAACGCCGAACCGCCAAACGTGGCGTCGAGCGGCGTTCCCACATAGGCGGACGCCGAGAGCCGCGGCGGCATCTGAGGCGCCAGTTCGTGCACCGGCGCGGCATCGCCCACGGCCGTGTACGTCGCACGCGGCAGCAGGTCATCGCCCTCGTCGTCGGCGCTGTACCACACGACCGGACAGCCCGAAAGACGCGCCAGCTGCGTGGCCATGGCGTGAACGATCTGATGCTGGTCGGCGCACCGTTGCAGCATGCGGTTGGTCTCGAGCACCATATGCGTGCGGCGGTCGCTAGCGGCAGCCTGTGCCAAGGCGCGGCGCAGGGCCAACGCAATCGAGCTCGACACAAGCGAGACCACGAACATGATGAAGAACATCCCGGGATAGCCGCGGTCGATAAGCGACAGCGAGTAGCGCGGGTCGACAAACAAGAAGTTGTAGAGCGCCACGGCGGCAGCCGAGCTCAGCAAGCAATACAGGCGACTCCAGGTAAAGAATGCGCACAGCTGAACGGCGAACACATAGACGATCATGATGCTCGGCGCGAGACCCGGATGGTCGAGCAGCGCGCCCACAATCGTCGCCGCGACCAGCAGCCCCACCGATACGCAGGCGTCATACAGAGGAGTGCGGCGCGTCAGCGTTGTGCGCCGCCACCAAAAGCTATCGGCAATATCGCCGTCCGTACGGACGTCCATCAGCGCCCCGCCCCTCTCTCAAAAACAAAAACCACCACAAAGGGACAGGCACCTTTGTGGTGGTTTTCCCTTGTGGTGGTTCCAAGTGTATAGCCTTTGCAGCCTGCGGTCGTTAGACAAATAGCACGTGCGCGAGCAGTGCGCACACGCACGCCGCGACAAGCAGCGTCACCACGATCGAGATCACACGGTCGGCCATGTCCATGTTGGCACGATTCGTAAAGAACCGATCTTCGGCGGCGTCGACGCGCGCCTCACGCACCATTTCGACCACCGCCTCACGGCCATCGAGCGCCTTTGTATCCATGTTTGCCTCCCCGGTCTCAATCTTGTCCATCGAAAACCAACTCCGTGCAACCCGTCGGCGCCTACGGGCGTTCGTTGGGGGCCAGGCGCTGCATCTTGTTCACGGCCTTGAACTTGGTGAACAGCGGCACGTACTCAAAGCTCACGTTGGAGTTCTCCAGGCCGTACCAGCGTGCAGGCGTGCCGGCGGCACGGCGGATGATGTACTTGAGCGTGATGGCCGTACGCTCGCTGGGCTCCACATCGCTTTCGGGCGCCAGAAGCTTACGGATCAGGACGAACTTGAACGTGCCGATGTTACCCGGATCCTTGTAGACCGAGTAGTCATGCGTCTGCGGCGGCAGCTCGCCGGTGGCAGCCAGGTCCTGAACAACCTGACGCAGGTAGGCATTGACGCGCTGGTTGATCTTGTAGCCCAGGTACAGATGCACGCGGAACACGTAGTCGGTGCCGAACGTCTCGACCGAATAGGCAAAGGTGTGCGGTTCGTCCATGGTCTCGACATTCACAAACCACCAGGCGCGGGCGCGCTTGGGATGCTTGTCCAAGATCGAATAGACGATATCGCGGTCGATGTAGTCGGTATGGGTGTCCTTGGTCAGGTACACGACGTTGTCGCTCATGCGCTCGTAACGGTCGTCGTCGCGCAGGCGCTTGAGCTGCGGCAGGTAGCTGCGCAGCGGCAGCAGCGTAAACTGGCGCTGCTCCACCGCCGTGCCGTTGTACCAGCACACCATAATGCCCATGATGAGTGCAGCCATAAGGATGGTGAAGTAGCCACCGTGGAAGAACTTGGTGAGCGAGCTCACAAAGAAGAAGCCCTCGAGCATAAGGAAGAACGCAACGAAGATATACGGGGCGACCTTAAGGCCGCGATCGACATGCAAGTAGAAGAAGAGCAGCAGCGTCGTGCACATCATGGTCAGGGTGATCGCCAAGCCGTAAGCGGCCTCCATGTGCGCCGAGCTCTGGAACAGCAGCACCACGATGACGCAGCCGACAAGCATGACGTTGTTGACCATGGGAATATAGAGCTGGCCCTTGGTCTCGGCAGGATAGAAAACCTGCATGTGCGGCATGAGGTCCAGGCGGCTGGCCTCGGACACCAGCGAGAATGCGCCGGTGATGAGCGCCTGCGAGGCAATGATAGCCGCGACGGTGGAAAGACCGACGGCAAAGGGACGCAGGCCCGGGGTGAGCATCTGGTAGAAGGGGTTGAGGTCGGCAATGCCCATGAGCTCGGGGTTGGCAGCGTTGTTCATAAGCCAAGCGCCCTGGCCCATATAGGAAAGCAGCAGGCAGCACTTAACGAACGGCCAGGTGGCATAAATGTTGCCGCGGCCAACGTGGCCCATGTCGGAGTAGAGCGCCTCGGCACCGGTGGTGGCGAGGAAGCAGCTGCCCAGAATCATGATGCCCGCATGGTTGTTGGGGCTCAGCAGAAAGCCGATGCCGCGCAGCGGGTTGAGGCACAGCAGCACCGTGGGATGCTGGAAGACAAAGAACAGGCCCGTACCACCCAGGAACAAAAACCACAGCGTCATGATGGGGCCAAAGGCGCGGCCGATCTTGGCCGTGCCGATGCGCTGCACCAAGAAGAGCACGATGATGATGGCAAGCGTGATGGCGACAACGCGGGCCTGATCGTCACCGAGCACGGCGTGGACCGCCGGAATGGTGCGCAGACCCTCGATAGCCGTAGTCACGGTAACGGCAGGCGTGAGGATACCATCGGCGAGCAGCGCGGCGCCGCCCAGCATGGCGGGGATGATGAGCCACTTGCCACAACGCTTGACCAGGCTGTACAGGGCAAAGATGCCGCCCTCGCCGTGGTTGTCGGCACGCAGCGAGATCAGCACGTACTTGACGGTCGTCAGCAGCGTGACCGTCCACACGACAAGGGAGAGCGCGCCAAGCACGAACTCCTCCGTCACGCTTCCGATGC
The DNA here is from genome assembly GCA_900552185.1 of uncultured Collinsella sp. GTDB lineage: Bacteria > Actinomycetota > Coriobacteriia > Coriobacteriales > Coriobacteriaceae > Collinsella. The sequence continues at coordinate 6,602 of URYT01000061.1, forward strand.
CGCCGTTGCCGGCAACGAGCGCCTTGGTTACATACATAGGACTGGTGCCGATATCGCCGTACACCACGCCCAGCGTGACGAGCATCGCCGAGATGCTCACAGGAATCGCAGCGTGCGAGGCTGCCTCCTTGGCCTTCTGTTCCATAAGCCGGTTTCCTCCCAACTTTAATGTTCGAAGGAATTATAGGTAATCGGCCCATGTTTGAATGGCACTGTTTTCCCAGCTAGATAAACATTTATACGGCCTTTAGGCCACCGCCGCGATATGGAATGTGACAAAGGGTCTGTCCCTTTGTCACATTCGTCATTTTCCAAGCCAGTTTTTGAACCACCATTCCATGGATCGGCTCATCTCGGCCATAAAGGGACTCGTGTGCTTGCGGGTGTAGATATCCACCACGCGCTCCCCCACCTCGCGGGCGTGCGGACGGAACATCGCATCCATCTCGGCCACCTGAGCGTCCATGGTCGCGGCATCCGCACGGCAGTAGCGCTCCTCGTGCACCAGGTTCACCACGGGGTGCGCGATCGCCGGACGCTCCTTACGGGGCGTGCCGATGATGAGCATCGACAGCGGCATGGTATAGGGCGGCAGATCGAGCAGCTCGGCAACTTCCTCGGCATTCTCGACGATATCACCGATATAGCAGCTCCCCAGCCCCAGGGCCTCGGCGGCAACCACGGCGTTTTGCGCGGCGATCACGGCGTCCTGCGCCGCAATGGCAAAGTCGCCCAGACCCGGTGCGCGACGGGGCGACTTGCCCGTACGCTCTACAAACTCTGGCTCAAAGCAGCCCACGTGCTCAAACAGATCGATCCACTTGGCATAATCGACCACAAATATTAGTGCCCAGGGCGCCTTGGCGATCATGGGCTGGTGGTCGCACAGGTCGGCCAGGCGGTCGAGCGTAGCCTGCTCGCGGATGCTCACGATGGAATACATCATCATGGCACCCGCCGACGGCGCGCGGCTCGCCGCATGCAGAATCGCCGCACGCTGCTCGTCGGTCACCGCCACGGGACGGTCGTCGTCATCGCGCGCGAAGGCACGCGTAGACGAGCGATGCTCCAAAATGTCCAGCACCGCATTGCCCGTGGTCTCGACCGGGTAGCCGTTCGTATCCACGCCCGCAGCTCCGTCGCAGCACTCGACGCCCGTCATACAAACCTGCTCACCCATAGCTCTATCCTCGCCAATTCTTTAAGAAGCCTTTACGTTTCCGTGTAATTCCCGTCCATTATCGCGCAGGTCGCCACTACATTAAGCCACACCGCCGCACATGCGCGTTAATATGGCTGGTTGTTGTGCGCAGCCCGCAAATGCAGCGCATATTTAGGTAACAATCGGGTAAACCCCCGCTATCGTAGGTTTTAAGTTTGTGAGGAGTCTCAGCATGTTCGCTGCCGCCATCTCGCTCGTCGGTCTTGCGGCGACCGTCTACCTTGTTTTGCGCGAGGCCAAGGCCATTCGCGCTCAGTCGGGCACCGTCACCAAGGGCGCCTTCGCCTGGAGCGTCGCCTTTGGCCTGTTCCAGCTCTTTTTGACCGTCTGGGGCGCCATTGGCCTCGTCGCGCAAAACGAGCCACTCGCCTTTGTGATGCTCATCCTGACCAACGTCATCCTCACCGGCTGCGCTTGGGCCAGCATCGCCCGCGACCGCATCGCCCCGCGCGTCTTTGCGTTCGCCGGGCCCGACGCCCCCGCCCCCACCGGCAAGCTCGCCCGCCTGCGCGGCGCCTTTGTGGGCAAACCGCTCGTCGCCGCCGTCCTGTGCCTTCTGCTCGCCCGCGTCTTTGCGCTGCTGGGCATGGAGGTCTCGTCCAACCACGACTTTACCTGGGTCTATCCCCTGTGCATCCTGCTCGAGTGGGCCATCATCACCACGCTCATGGTCGGCCTGTTCTTCCTATTCCAGCGCCACGGCGCGGCTCCCGCGGTCCTGGCCTTTGCCCTCTTTGTCCTGGGCATTGCCGAGTTCTTCGTCATCACGTTTAAATCCATGCCCATCCAGCCAGGCGACCTTTCGGCCATTTCCACCGCCGCCGCGGTCGCCGGCAACGGCTACACCTTCTCGATCTCGCTGTTCTGCGTGCTGTCCATGGGCTTTACCGCCATCGCCATGCTGCTATGCGAGTACGCCGGCCTGATGGCACCGCACCGTCAGAAGGGTGCCGCCAACGCTAAGCACATCCTGCTCACCAACCTGCTCGTCGCCGTGCTGTGCCTGGGCGGTGTGACCGCACACGTCACACTCATCGACTACTACAACACCCTCGGCATCACCGTCTACACCTGGCGTCCGCTCGAGAGCTACTGGCGCGAGGGCTACCTGCCCGCTTTCATTAGCGCAGCGCAGTCCATCAAGCCGCCCAAACCCGCCGACTACTCCGTCGACGATGCCAAGGCCACGCTCAAAAAGTACGCCAAGGCCTACGACAAGTCCGAGGCCGCCAAGAGCGACGAGCGCGCCGCCGCAAAGGACCAATTCGACAGCGAGAAGCCCACGGTCATCGCCATCATGAACGAGACGTTCTCCGATCTCTCCGAATACCCCGGCCTTGAGGGATCAAACGCCGCGCCGACGTTCTTTCACGAGGTGGCCGACGATTCCCTGGCCGCGGGCGACGTGTACGTCTCGGCCATGGGCGGGGGCACCTGCAACAGCGAGTTCGAGTTCCTCACCGGCAACTCCATGGCCTTCCTGCCCTCGGGCAGCATCCCCTACCAGCAGTATGTGCTGGGGCCCACCGCCTCCCTGG
>URYT01000062.1 GCA_900552185.1 uncultured Collinsella sp.
AAAATCAGGAAGCATCGAAGCCGCTCCGCACCGCGCGCGACGCTATCTAGGGGCCGTATCGGGCGGCAGCAAACGTCAAGACATGCTCTATGTACTGCCGGCGGTCTCTGTTTCCTTCCAAAAGCAGTCTGCTAACACCGTTATTACCAGCGGAAACAATACCTATCAGTTTACCGGGGCAACATTCGATATTTTTGAGAGCGCCAGCGGCACGCGTGTCGGCACCATCAAGATGGACAGCAACGGTCGAGCGCAAGCAACACTTCTGCCCAACACGGCATACTACCTAGTTGAAACGAAGGCGCCGGCCGGCTATGTCCCCCGCCACGATCGTATTGCCTTTACCACGGGGAATGACGGCGGGCGGGTCGCCATTGATGAACAGCCCGGCACCATCAATCTGCGTATCGTAAAACTCGATGCCGCGACGAATGCCGGCCCCCAGGTGGGATCTTCACTCGCAGGAGCAGAGTTCACGTGTGTGTCGCAATCAACCCCTGGATGGGCACAAATCCTCACGACCGACGAAAGCGGTCGGGCCACCCTCGCCGATGTCCCCTTAGGAACCTTTACCATCTACGAATCAAAAGCCCCCGAGGGCTACCTGCCATCCAACGACAGCTGGACCTATACCGTTGGAGCCGACCAGCTCGGCGATTCAGGCGTGGTCGAGATCGAATCTCGCGTTTCCGATATCCCCATTGCGTTTAACCTTGAGATTTCCAAATTCAAGGATTACGGCAATAGCGACCAATCCGGCCTGGAGCAGCCGGCGGAAGGTGTTGTCTTTGAGGTTGTCAGCAACAGCTCTCAGCAGGTTGTTGGCACACTGACCACAAACGTCTATGGCTTTGCCTCCACCAAAGATCAGCCCGAAGCATGGTTCGGCGCAGGCAAGCGACCCGCCGGTGTCCACGGAGCCGTCCCATACGACCGTGCCGGCTACACGGTTCGCGAGGTTCCGGAAACCGTCCCCGAGGGTTTTAAACGTGCAGGGGAATGGACCGTCGGGGCCAATCAGATTTCCAACGGCGCCGAGCTTCAATATATCGTGGACAACCACGCTCTGTCGACGCATCTCCAGATTGTAAAACGCGATGCCCAAACAGGCGCTTCTGTTCCACTAGCCGGATTCACCTTCCAACTACTCGACAGCAATCACGAATCTGTCTCACAAACTTGCTGGTATCCAACACATAACGTAATGGACACCTTTACGACTGACGCGACCGGGACCGTCACACTGCCCGAATCGCTCGTGCCGGGCACCTATTATGTACGCGAAACCTCGGCCAAAGAGCCCTATCTTGTCGGCGAGGAGATCGAGGTAAACATACCCGCCGACATGAACCTAACGCCCGTTGCAATCGCCTCGTATTATGACCACGCCGCGACCGGAAACATCAGGATCGTTAAAACCGATGCCATAGACGGCAGCAGCCTCGCGGGCGCCGTCTTTGAGATCCGTGCCTCGAGTGATATCGTGCGCCCCGACGGTAGCATTGCCGCGCTCGACGGTGAGACTGTCGCTACCATCACGACGGATGAAACTGGAGAAGCACGCGCGGACAACCTCCCGCTGGGACTTGGCACCGCACGCTACGAGGTTGTCGAGACTCAAGCGCCGGCAGGCTTCTTGCTCGATCGGACAACCCATATTGTCGACCTTACTTATGCCGACCAGAAAACACCCGTTGTAGAAGCACGGCTTAACGTATCCGACGATTACACCAAGGTTGATATCTCCAAGGTCGATGCAAGCGGTGAGCAGGAAGTGGAAGGCGCACAACTCACCTTATATGGTCCCGATAAAACCGAAATAGACTCCTGGACCTCATCCGACAAGCCACACCGCGTCGAACATCTTGCACCCGGCACCTACTCGTTGCGCGAAATGATGTCTCCGCGGACCTATGACCTTGCCGAGGAAATAACGTTTGAAATAAAGGATACGGGAGAAGTCCAATCCGTCGCGATGAAGGATGCGCCCATCGAGATCAAGGGACAGGTCGACAAGCGTCAGGAACTTGTCCAACCTATCGAAAAGGGCCTGTTGGCTAACGGCGATGGTAAAAATCGCGCCGCGACGCAAACTAATACGGATGGACTTTTCTCCTATACCATCGACGCTCGAAACGATTCCGCTACTTGGGTTGATGAGTTTACGATTACCGATGATCTTGAGTGCGCCAAAGACGGCACGGCGAGATTCATCTCAATCGAAACCCCCGTCGCCATCGGCGACCTCAACGGTCTGTGCAACGTGTGGTATCGCACGACGCCGTTGGACTCGACAGACGTCGATGAGCCGGCGAACGCGACACTTGACGATGGACACGAAAATCCTTGGCTTGAGTCCGACGAAGTAAAAGAGAGCCTTGGTGAGGACTGCCGCCTCGTCGATTACGACGGCTGGCGCCTCTGGAAGGCGGATGTCTCGACCACGGAATCCACCACACTCGAGGCGGAAGAGCTCGACCTTGCATCCAATACCGTCGTAACAGGCATTCGAATTGAATACGGTGCGGTAGCCGCCGACTTTACGACTCGAAGCGATGCGGATTCTTGGACCCGCGATGATCTCAAAGATGAGCACGACGACCTTGACGATGCCAAAGCAATCCTTGGCACAGACGCTCGGGGCGCAGTCGTACACATGCAGGCAACGTCGGCTTATACGCCCCAAACCGCACTCACCAACAGCGCGCGCGTCGATCTTTGCCGCAACGGTGGCGGCGATAAACTTGAGTCACATGACGAGGACAGCGTCATTCAACGCTGTACCCTACCGCAGGACCTACCGGCAACAGGATCAGTTCCCATCGCCGCTTGCATCACCGCGCTCCTGACCTCGGGTGCCGCAGCCCTATGGTTCGCTCGCCTTAGGTCGATCCCAAAGAAGCGCTAGCGCGATGAAAAAGCGGGCGAGCCAGTCCCCTGGCTCGCCCGCTTTCAATCATTTAAATCGCCGCATCTACTCTGCAGACGAAGATCCACCATCAACGATTGCCTGCTCGGACTCAGGAATCCCATCGGCACCCGTACTCTGTTCTTGCTCCACCTCTTCGCTGATTGCGGAGGCGGGGGTCGAGCCCTTTGCACCCACGATGTAGGCAGCCCCAAATCCTAACGCAATGGCAATCAAGGTCAAAATCACGTAGACAGGCCAATGGCGCTTAATATACGAAAACACGTTGACTCCTTAGAGCTCCGTCTACGAACGGCGGATAACCTCGGTCACGACCTCGGATACCGTAGCAATGTTCGTCGGGTTGACATTGTGGGGCAGGTCGTCCTCGGTACGAGCGCAAGCCAGACGCGTGCCGTCCACGCCGGCGATGGTAAGGGCTCGGCGGCTCGCCTCGAGCGCAGCATAGGCATCGGTCTTGGCATAGGGCATCTCGAGCGCGCCACAATCGACATGGAACGACTTGCAGACCTTGCTGACCAGGTTCATGATGCGGCGATCGCCCTTGAGCAGTTGTTGTTCGCCCTCGACCGTCACCACCGAAAGCCTACCGGCGCCGACGGATTCAAGATTGATAAAGAATACGCCGCGGAGCTTATCGCGATGCGAAGCCAAGAAGGCCTTCATGCCAGCGCCATCACAATCCGAGGCGCCCGTTGCCACAAACCAGATATCGTGACCGAGCAGCTCATCATCGCCCATAGAGGCGACAGCCGAGAGCATATCTTCGGAAGAAGCGCCATCGGAAGACGTAGCGCCACCCTTCCAGCCATCGTTATCGTCCTCGAAGTTATCCCACGAACCGATACCGCGACCGGACTTCTTGGCATCGTAATCGTCTTCGACGCCCAGCCAGTCACTCATGCTGTCCTGCTCGTTTTTCTTTTTACGGCCGAACAGACCACCCAGGCCGCGCTTACGAGACTTGGGTGCCGCCGGGGCGGGAGCCGAAATGGTCTCGATCGGCTGTGCGCCCGACGCAACGGGCATAGGAGGCGCAACGGGTGCCGATGTGGGTTCGGGGCCCTGGGCAGTAGCAAAGGGATCGTTGACCTGTGCGGAGGGGTCGGGAAGGTCGAACAGCGACGTGCGAGACGCAACGTTTGCCTGCTTCATAGACGGCAGCGACGGATCGGGGACCGAAGCCAGCGGAGACGAGGAAGGTGCAGGCGACGGTGCCGACGCCGGATCGGGAACATTCATCTGCGGGCGCGGCGATGCCTGGGAGGAAATCTGGGCCATAAGGGAATCGACCGTTTCGTCCTGGGTGGGAGCGACATTGGCAACCGTGGCACCGGAACCACTCGGGGTCGGCATGGTGAAAATCTGCGTGGAATAAGGCCTCGACTCATCCGTCTCGGGAGTCTCGGAAACCGCAGGCACTTCCTCCTGCTCGACCTCGGTCGAATCATCTTGCTCGGCTGCCGCGTATTGCTCTTCGTCAGAGTTGGCCTCGACGGGCTCGTCCTCGGCGGCATCTTGGATTTCGGCAGCATCAACAGGCTCGTCATCGTCTGCCGCGTCGCCCTGCTCATCGGAAACAGGAAGGGGCTCGGCAATCGCGGTGCCCTGTTTTTCAAACGTTATCGTGGAATCGAACTGCGCGGCATCAAACGACATGGTGCTATCGACGTGCTGCTGAGCCTCGAAAGACGTCGTCGCTTCAACAACATCCGCGGACGCCGGTTGCTGGGACTCAAAGGACGTTGTAGCTTCGGCGGCTTCGACGGGCGCGGACTGCATAGCCTCGTTCTGCTCGAACTCTTGCGCCGCGAGCTCACGTGCCGCCTCGGCTGCCTGCTGCTGAGCGATAGCCTCCTGCTCGGCAGCCTCGCGTGCGGCAGCGCGCTTCTCCTCGAAATCGTCGACAAATTTCTTGCCCTTTGCAAACGCACCCTTAAAGAAGTTGGAAGCGCTGGCGCCAATCGACGAGAACGCGGATGCAATGTCGGCATGCGGCGTTGCCGCGGGAATCTCGGCCGAGAAATCAGTATCGCTCTCGTAAGACACGCGCCTCGGTTGTTCAACGTAATCGTCGTCAGACTCGTCCGCAACGCCTTGCGCCGGTGCGGCGGGAGCCAAAATGTCCAGTCCTGCCGCGGGATCGAACGCGGACACCGCCTCGGGATCGGCAACGGCAGCGGTAACCGCGGCAGACTCATCATCCGCAGCGACAACGGGCGCAGGCGCAGCCACGACGGGGGCAGGCTCGGGCTCAAACGTTGGCTCCTCGCCCTCCTCGTAATCGAGCGTGCAGGACTCGGGAAGCATTCCGAGCGCACGGATGGCATCCGAACCAAAGCGGATGTTGCCGGCGGCGTTGCGATAGAGCTTGGGCTCGGGCTCGGCAGACTCCTCCGCCGGCTCGGCAGCGGGAACCTCGTCATTGAACTCTTCGGCTTGGGCAGCCTGATTCTGATCCTCAGGCACGATAGCGCCGATCAGCGTCTCGTCGGCAGACGCACCCTCAAAGCCCTCGATTTGCTCGTCGAAAGCCTCACCCTGTTCGGGCTCGGTCTGAGCGTCGGGAGCAATCGGCTGACCGAATTCGTCCTCGGCGTAGGTAGGCTCTTCATACTCGATGGTGTTGCCGTAGTCGTTTTGCTGCTGGGCCGCGGCATATTCCGCCGCTGCGCGCGCCATTTCCTCGGCACGACGCTTCTGCTCCCCAAAATAGGTATCGAACGGAACATCGTCGGGAAACTCGTTTTCGCCCTGGAAGGGAGCAACGTTGTCCATAACGCCGAGCATAGCGGCGACAGAAGACTTGTTGCACACCGCGCCAGACGTATAGGGAAGAATGTGGCGGTTAGAGATGATGTTTACCGCGTTGGCGAGTGCAACGAGGGAAGCGAGGATCGCGACAATCCACAGCAGAACCTTGAGCGCGCCGGGGAGCGGCAGAATACGCAGGATGGCAACGGCAGCGGGGGCAACCGTGGCAACGGGCAACAGCTTGGCGATGAGCGCACGATACGAAGCATAAGGCTCGCGGGCGAGCAGCTCAGCACGGGGAGAGTCGTAGTGTACGACAACGACCACCGGGCGGTTACGCGGGGACGCGAGCGGGCCCGAGGCCTTGTGGTAGGCGATGACATTTTGGCTCACGCCCGTCTTGCCCAGGCGCGAAACCACGGGGTGGCCCGTGCGCTCGAGCACGTAAAGAACGGCGCCGACAATGGCCAGCAAGGTGCCGACCAAGCCGATACCGCCGCCGATGCCCATCAGCAGGGCGCCGGCAAACGCAAGAATACCGGTAACGGCAAATGCCAACCTACTGGGCGCCGGGGCATTGAACTCCTGAACCTCGGGGTCAAAGCCGTGGTTGCGGAAGATCTGAGCGATATCTTCGGCAGCCAAGCGCTCTTCTTCGCTGCATGCCGGCGTAATGCCGGTGTTCTGCAGCAGGTGGTTAATATAGTTCTGGGTGTTCGCCATGTGCGCTCCACATCCATAATCCGACAAATAGGCCCAATGCATGCACATTAGAACCGTATATAGTCGAAAGTATACCCCGAGCGAGCGCAAACGACCGAATTCGGGCCATCTTAACGCCCCGAGCGGACAAGGATATAGCCTAATCTCCATATCGGACTAAAATCATGGCAGCAAACCACCTTCTCATGCGAGGACTCTATGACGGCAAGCGACACGACCGAGACAATTAAAAAGGGAAATTCGGAGCCCAGTTTCGATAAAACGGCTCAGCGCATCCTCAATCTTTTCTTTGTGCTCAATAGCTCCCCCGAACCGCTGACGACCGAGCAGATCGTCTTGGATTCTGACCTGGGATATGGCTCGGGCAATATCGACTCGGATAAGCGCAAGTTTCGACGCGATCGTGACAAGCTGCTCGAACGCGGCATCTTAATCAAGGAGGTTCGCCCCACCGGCGCGCAGGAGACCGAGGAAAGCTCGTGGACAATCGACCGCGAGCACACGTTTGCGGCAGGCGGCCTCATTACCGCAGACGACGCCGATATCCTGCTCAACGCCATCGACCAGACACTAGCGGCCGGCTCATCCACTTTTGCCGCACCGCTTGCCGATATTCGCTCCAAGATTGCCTATCTCACCGGCAGGACGACGGTAGACGAGGCGCCGATCAGCCGCTCTCCCACCGTCGATGCGGTTTGGAGCGCCTTTGCCGAGCGATGCGCGCTGCGATTTTTATATCAGAACGGACGCGGCGAGCAGAGAGAACGTACCGTCTGCGTCTACGGCATGTTCGAGCGCGAGGGCGTGGCTTACTTCTGCGGCCTCGACAACGTCACCGACGACATCAGGACATTCCGCTGCGACCGTATCGTTCGCGCTTGGCGTCCTTCGAAGGCCTACGTCATCCCCGCGGACTTCAACCTCAGCGACTACCTGTTCTTTGAATTCGATTTTGCCGACCGACCGCCCGTTGCAGCCACGTTCTCATTCGCCCCTCAGACGCAGATCGATATGATCAACGGTCTCACGCGTGGGCGAGGTGAGCTCGTACACACCGATGTGGGATGGACCTGGACCGTTGACGTGCGCGATCTTGAAGCCGGCGCCTCATTTTGCATGGCCCACGCCATGGACGGCATGAGGCCCGTGGCCCCCAAATCGCTCAAACAGGCGTGGAACCACCTCATTGAAAGGACGGTGCACGAGTATGCCCGTGCGTAAACTCACCAGCGAGCAGAGACTCTCGCGCGCCATCGACATCATGGAGGCCCTCTACGCCGCCGGCGAGAGCGGCATGACACGGACCGAGATTTGCAGTCGCTTTGACATCACGGGGGTATCGCTCGACGAGATTCTCGAGATCGTCTCGACGCTCGCGGACCGAGAATCGGGCGCGCGCATCATCTGCGAATGCCGCGGCGAGCGTGTGGTCCTCACCGGTGACGCCGGGCGTGTGCTACCGCTGCGCTTGAGTGCCGCCGAGGGCGCTGTGCTCAACCATGAACTTGAATCGTTGGGGATCGAGCCGCATACGGCAGCTCGGATTCGACATGCCCTTCTACCCGAAGAGCTCGGCTATAACCAGCGCGTCTTTGACACCGTCAACCACGGGTCGCACTGGCAGCAGCTGAGCTGCGCCATTCAGGACGGTGTTCGCTGCCGCATCTCGTATCGCTCGATGGACGATGCACGGCCACGTGAGCGTCTGGTCGACCCCTTGCGCATTACGGCAAACGGCGACCAAACATACCTGATTGCCTGGGACATCGCGGTCGATGAGCAGCGCACCTATCGCATGGATAAAATCGAGGGACTCGCCTTGACGGAAGACTCCGTCGTGCCTCATGCACCGGACGTCACATCCCTCCACGATTCCCTTGCTCGGACGCAGCGTAGCGCAAAGCTCTTGATGCCATTCGATATGGCGGAGCATCTGGACTGGGCCGGCATCACCCTAATCGAGCGCAGCGGGGCAGACATGGCAACGGTAACCGTGCATTATGGCTCCGAGCGTTGGCTACTGAGCCAGGTAATCGCAGCGGGCGGAGCCATCCGCATCTTGGATGACCCCGCCCTGTCAAAGCGTCTGTGCGATATGGCAAAGACCCTCGTCTGTCCGCTTTAGCGCCGCCGCTCGTGGCGTGCACGCCACAGTTGCAGATAGTGCCCGATCTGCGCCGATTCGATGCGCTGGTAGGAGCTCGTAGGCAGCGACGTTAAGAACTTCTTTCCGTAGCCCTTCGTCACCAGGCGCGGGTCGGCCAGAATCAGCACGCCGCAATCGGTCGACGAGCGGATAAGGCGGCCGGCCGCCTGCTTGACCTCGAGCACCGCCTCGGGCAGCGAATAGCGCGCCCAAGCGCGGTCTTCGCGCAGGTTGCGCTCGCACGAGAGCGGGTCCGTGGGACTCGAGAACGGCAGCTTGGGAATGATGACGCAGCGCAGCGTCTCGCCGCTGGCGTCGAATCCCTCCCAAAAGGCCTTAAGAGCAAAAAGCGACGAGGTCGGCTCGTTGATAAACCGGTCGCGCAGGCGACGAGGAGATGAGTTGCGCTGCTGGCAGTTGAGCTCCAGACCCGCACGGGCCATCTTGGGCTCAACGCGGGCGTACAGGTCTTCCATGTCGCGCCGATTGGTGAACAGCGTGAGCACCGATCCGCCCATGGCAAGATGGGCGTCGACCAGCACGCGCTCGAGCGCCGTAAGATAGCTCTCACGATCGCGCGGATCGGGGATATCGCCCGCAACGACTACGGCCATGTTCGAATCGAAGTCGTAGCTCGAATCCAGCTTGCAAGCGCGGCAGTGCGACAGTTCGCCGGTGTTCAAGCCCAGGGCCGCCTCGAAGGCGTCAAATTTCTCGTCCACCGCCAGCGTGGCGCTGGCGAA
>URYT01000063.1 GCA_900552185.1 uncultured Collinsella sp.
TCGATGACGGTGCCGAGCTGATCGCCCAGAAGGACGCCGTTATAGGTGGAGTTGAAACCGATGCGGTGATCGGTCACGCGGTCCTGGGGCTGGTTGTAGGTGCGGATCTTCTCGGAACGGTTGCCGTGGCCGATCTGGCTCTGGCGCTCGGCACCGAGCTCTGCCTGCTGCTTCTCGAGCTCCATCTCGTACAGACGGGCGCGCAGCATCTGCATGCAGACCTCGCGGTTCTGAATCTGGGAGCGCTGCTCCTGCGACTGCACCACGGTGTTGGTGGGCAGGTGGGTGATGCGCACGGCGGAGTAGGTGGTGTTAACGCACTGACCGCCAGGGCCCGAAGCGCAGTAAGTGTCGATGCGCAGGTCGGACTGGTTGATCTGAACGTCGATTTCCTCGGCCTCGGGGAGTACGGCGACGGTCGCCGTGGAGGTCTGGATGCGGCCCTGGGACTCGGTCTTGGGAACGCGCTGGACACGGTGCACGCCGGACTCGAACTTCATGACGGAGTAGACGCGGTCGCCCTCGACCTTGAACTCAATGGACTTAAAGCCGCCGGCCTCGCTGGGGCTGGAATCGAGCACGGTAGTCTTCCAGCCGCGCGACTCGCAGAAGCGCTGATACATCTTGTACAGATCGCCGGCAAAGATGGCCGCCTCGTCGCCACCGGCGGCGGAGCGAATCTCGACGATGGTGTTCTTGTCGTCGTTGGGGTCGCTCGGGATGAGCATGTACTTAATGTCTTCCTCGAGCTGGGGAAGCTTGGCCTCGTTCTCGGAGATGTCCATCTGGAGCATCTCTTTCTCATCGGCATCGGTGGTATCGTGGAGCATTTCCTTAGCAGCCTCGATGTCATCGAGCGCGCCGATGTACTCGCGCGATGCGGCGATGAGGTCGGACTGGTGCGCGTACTCCTTGTTGAGACGCGTGAACTCCTTGATATCGGAGGCGACGGCCGGGTCGGAGAGCTTCTTCTCGAGCTCCTCGTAGGCCTTGATGATCTTTTCGAGCTTGTCGCGCATGGCGGGACTCCTTTATATGCGTGAAGGTGAAAATCGGCAGAATTGATGGGGCGTATGGCGCCACTGCGGGGGTAAGCCCGGCTAGAACATGTCGATCTTCAGATACATGCGCATCCCTTCGCGTATGGGGTACATAGTTGCGGTCTAACCCATACATGATAGCGTGCGCAGGCAAACCTGCATATAACCCGCACGGAACGATTGGATGTAGTCGTTGGGGACGTTCCTTAATGACTAGTCGTTTAAGAACGTCCCCAACGACTAGGCATGAAAAAGGCAAGGCATTGACCTTCTGGTCATGCCTTGCCTTTTGAATGACAAATTGTCGCTCTGGGTAGCGCGCAGCGTCGACCGGCCCGCCGTTCGTTAGAACGGCGGAACCTCTAGAGCAGCGTAACGCTAAAGCTGCGAACATCCGTCTCGCCGGGAGCCAAGGTGATGGTGTTGACCTTGTGCTCGAAGACGTCGTCCTCGGTGTCCATGGTGGTATGTCCGGTCCAAGGCTCGAGCGCCACGAACGGGGCGTCGTTGGCGGCAGACCACACGCCAATGTACTTAAAGCCCTCAAAGTCGATCTTGACGCCGTGGCCCGACTTGCGACTGCGCAGCGTGAGCGTGGAGCCCGGGGTATCGGTGAACATGATGGCGTCGTTGTCGAAGCTGCGGTGTGTGATGGGCAGCACGTCCGAGTTATCGGGAGCCTTGTAGCTTCCCTCGAACGTCATAAGGCCATCGGGCGTGATGATGGGGGCCTCGTTAGTCCAAGCCTCGGTAAACGCCAGCTCGTAATCCTCGAACGCCTCGTCCTCGGCACCGGGAACGGGCACGTTAAATGCGGGGTGGCCGCCCACCGAAAACGGCAGGTCCACGTCGCCGGTGTTGGTGACGGCAAAGGTCTGCGTAAGAGTGGCGTCGCCAGTCAGGGCATAGGTCATGTTGAGCTTAAAGTGGAACGGGAAGGCCTTGAGCGACTCGGGCGTATCGGTGATCTCGTAGGTGACGGACGAACCGTCCTCCGACACCTCGACCAGCTTGTGCTCCACGATACGCGCGATGCCGTGGCGCGCCATCTCGCAGCTGCCGGCCGCAGACGTCGCCGTGTTGTTGCGCAGCGAGCCCACAATGGGGAACAGGATGGGCGCATGCTTGCCCCAAAAGGCGGGGTCGCCCTGCCACAGATACTCGTTGCCGTTGAGGGCAAGGCTCGTGAGCTGGGCGCCCATGGAATCGATGGCCGCGGTGAGGCCGCCGCGCCTGATGGTAGTGACGGTAGACATGCTACTTCCTCCAAAAGTAAACAATAGTGTCGAGGACTATTGTCCCACTCTTGGCGGCGGGACGGGACGGGACGGCAGGCGATTATTGAGTAGCCATAGCGGAAATGGGCGGCGAGCGCCTACTGGGTATCCACGTAAAGGTCAAACCCGCCCTGCGAGGTGGTGTCGACCGTATCGGGCGCCCGCGAGTTAAAGCTCGCGGGAACCATTCTTTTCGAGGCACGAAAACGCGTGCCGTCGGTGGCGACAGGTGGCTCATCGACCGTAAGTTCGTAGTCGCCGGGCTTGAGCTCGATACCGTCGCCTTCGGAATTGACGTATTGGTGCTCGTCGATCGCTTGTCCCTTGAGCGTGCGGCCTACGATATGGATGAGCATCTGGCTGTCGCCGCGCGCGGTATCCCACGTCGCGCCGTCCTTGACCTCGACCGACACATGCACCGAGCGCGTACGGCTGAGCGATTGTTCGACGGAGATCTCGGCCTTGGCGGCGTCTTGGCGCTGCTGCTCAACATGGCTCCAAACGCTGCCGATTGCCGAGCAGGCGATAACGCCGGCCATGAAGGCGATGAGGATGGGGCCGAGCGGAGAGCGCCGGCCCGCGCCTTCCTCGCGAGCCAGATCGGGGCGATGCGTGGGCGCAGGCGCCTGGGCGCCCTGCGCGGGCACGTCGAGAATGCTAAAGGATGCCGTGCTGTCGGGGTCGATAGTGTGACGCGGCTGTGGGGTCCTTGCCGGCGAGATGGACATGTCGGCCGGCTCACCCAGTGTGGCCGTGGCGTCGGCCTTTGCCTCGTCGGCCTCAGCCTGGGCCCAGGCCTGTTCAAAGGTTAGGGGTTCGGCCGAGTCGGAAGCGGCGTCCGTCTCGACGGCATCGTCGCCGCTCTCGTCCTCGTCGCTCGACACGTCATGCGGCGCGGGCTCGTCCCACTCCTCGTCCGGAACCTCGCCCTCGCTATACCACCATTCAAAGTTATCGATATCCATACGGGGCGCCCCTTAGGCCTCGCAAATAAACACCTGCTAGCCTTATACCCCCAGACGGCACGAGGGCTCGCACGGAATGCGAAAAGGACTGCTCCTTTGTCGCATCGAAACGGATCTGTTTACGTTTAGCCGCGGGTAATCTTATTTCTCAACAAGAAGTCGACTGCCCCCACGATTCTGATGCCATCGATGTCCGTTGGATGGTCGCCATCCCTGACAATCAGGATCTTCTCATACGAATCAGGAATTTTTCCTAGCGTGCTTAGCTTGAGCGGTCGCAGCTCGCGTTCCCTCGTCGCCTCGGCATCGATCCGTTCGGTAACCTGGATATATTTGCGGTCTGATCCCTCGCCGATTGCGACAAAGTCGATTTCCCCCGCGCGTAGATGGCCGCAATACACTTCGTATCCTTCAAAGACAAGCTGGTTGTAGATAACGTTCTCGAGCATCCTTCCGCTATCGCTACCTCTATATCCGTCAAGATAGCTGCGAATTCCCGTATCAGCTATGTAATATTTACCGCCTGTCTTAAGAAGCTCCCGCCCCTTGATGTCATACCTTTTTACTTTGGTAAACAGGTACGTCTCTTCCAGAGCGTCAATATATGCCGACACCGTCGATGCGTTGGTCTTACCGCCCGCTGATTCGTTGAGCGTCCCTACGATTTTGTTGACCGAGGTTTGGTTGGAGATGTTGTCTGCCAGATACGCACAGAGCCGCTCGAGAACATCGCGCTTGGTGATAGCTCCGCGACCCCTACGCGTCACACGCGACAGGATATCGCGCGCGACGATCGTCTGGTAGAGGCTACGGATATAGTCGCGACACAGCTCACGTCTCGGCTCATCATGGGCCAGAAACGGCATGCCGCCATAGGTTATGTACTGCTCAAGCACGGTATTTGAATTAAGGCGATCGCCCGTCTTGGAAACAAGTTCGACCCTCTCACCAAGCCCTTCAGCGGCGACCGCATCAATCGAGCGAAAATCAAGATATTCGCCAAACGTGAGAGGCTGCATCTTGACCTCGACATATCGGCCCGAGATAAGCGTTGCGAGCTCGCTCGATAGCAAAAAGGCATTGGAGCCCGTGACATAGATATCGCACGGCAAATCCACTCGGAGCGAGTTGACCGCCTTTTCCCAACCTTCGACATTCTGGAGCTCGTCAAAGAACAGGTAGGGATGATCGATGCCGTCGATGCGCTCCCGAACCATACGATAAAACGTCAGATAATCCGTAATTCCCGCGTACTCTAGAGATTCCATCTTAAAGGTCAGCAAACGCTCGGCTGGCACCCCCTGTTGCGCCAGATAGTCCCTCATCATGTCCAATAACGTTGATTTGCCACAACGGCGTATGCCCGTCACGATTTTGATGAGGTCGGTATCCTGAAAAGCAATGAGTCGATCAAGATAACGGCTTCGGCGAACGATATCCATAGAGTCTCCCTAGCGCCCGACCAGACATAACATCTTATAAACTTGCATTTTTTGCAAGTTTATAAGATGTTACCTTAGAAACTTGAAGAATTTGCAAGTTTATAAGGCATGGAATGTGACAAACGGACTGTCCCTTTGTCACATCTGGAGGGCGACGGGGATTTGGATGCAGCAGAAGTCCTCTTGGTGAGACTCGTCGTAGCTCGTGGTGTCCAAGTAGCAAAAGTCAAAGGCATTGCCGATGGGCTGGAGCGCGTGTCTGTCCATGCAGGCCACAATGGCACGAATGCCCTCGGGCTCGTACGGCATGCCCCAGCGGCTCATGCGGACTCGGCGATAACCGAGACGACGGCGAGGATGAGGAAGGCGCGGGGGAACGGATGCGGGATCAGCAGCGACAGCACAAAGGTGAGCGCGAAGATCGAGATGATGAGCGACTTGGCGTCGCGCACGAACTTGAGCATGAACGCATAGGCGATGCGCTCGCCCAGGCCCGACTCCTTGACCGCGCTGGCAATGAGGTAGGAGCCGATGACGAGCCACATGGTGGCCTTGGTCCACGAGCTAAACGTGGAGGCGACCGTCGCCGAGATGCTCGCGGCGCCCGTGTCGTCCACGCACACCTTGAACAGAACGAGCAGCGCGCAGTAGAGTAGGCCCACAAAGCCCGGCTGTGCCACGCCACATGCCCAGAACACCACCGTGGCGAGCGTCAGCGCCAGACAGGTCTGACCGCCGACCGTGAGCTCGACCGTCGAGCTCAACTCCGCCAAAGGAAGAAACTTCACCAGCAAAAAGACAACGATACCCAGCACAAAGCCAATTTCGCGCATGGTGATCTTAAACGCCTTCTTTTCCGCTCCCATCTCCCCACCTTTCTTGTTGGGGGCGCTCCGGATTCGCAGCCACGTTGCCGCTTAAAAAGGGGCGCCCGTTATCGGACACCCCTTACGTTGGGCTGTGTTGCGGCAATACAGTCAAGCGGATTTTTTTGGATGGGGAGCGATCTCCTGGACAAAAACCGTCACAACATTCGACGCTTTTCCTCGTTTTCGAGATTTTCGCCGATTGTTGTGACGGTTTGGGTGCGGCAAAGGGACTGTCCCCATGGGATCCCCTGTCGCCCGCGATGTACCTGAGACCATCTTCGCCTGTATTGCGACTATACGGGCAAGCGCAGCCTGCGACAAAGGGACTGCCTCTTTGTCACATTAGCTTGGCGCTGCTCATGTGCCTGTTCTCGGTGTCATGCTTCACGCACTTGCTTTTCTCGAAATTCCCTCTCGAAACTAGCCGACTACCCCATCTACACCGTGCAAAAAGAAATCCGCTTGGGCAGCATGGACCTCGACAGTCGATTGATGTTCTATTACGTTTTCGAATTGATATTTGAGCGCTACTTCAAACTGGCCAAGAAATAAAACTTGGCATGCGCCCGGCTTCGACTCTTTAGCAGCCTTCTATATGAAAGGTATCGCCCTATGCAACGCGTACTGTTTATCTGCCACGGGAACATCTGCCGCTCGACGAGGTAACCGCTGATTATCAGGCGTATTAACCATTCAAATCATCTGACGTACTACCTATTTACTACTCATAGAGGCTCAGGCACGACAGGTCAGATGGTTCCGCTTTTCACAACAGCCTACTTTTTCGACCGTTCAACAGGTCAGTAGATTAAATAGCTTATCAGCATGCTAGAGTTGTACCTGCTACACAGCTCTAGCATTTTTTAATGCTCGCGCTTCACAACTGAAGACACTCAAGTCAGTGACAAGGAGGGGTATTTGCCCTTTCTCCTTGCTGACTCGTGCCACCGCGAAGCGCTTGGAGCTGTGTAGCAACTGTGGGTGGATACTCCTCCTTTTCGTGCTGCACATTCCGCACTTCGGATGAGCCTCCTTCCACAGCGTTTACCAAGTGTCGGAGGAAGGAATACACCGTGTACGAAGAGCTTAAAGAGCTTAAGGAGCTCCTTGATATGGGAGCCATCACACAAGAAGAGTTCGACGCGAAGAAGACCGAGCTGCTTAGCGTCGCCTTCAATGAAAAAGATTTGACAAATCCCGTTGTCCCCTCTTCAACCTCCGATTCACTTACGCAGCAGAAATCTAAAATGGCAGCACCGCCGATAACAAGCGACACCGTTACTCAAAATAACAACACGGACACAAGCTCGGCTTTCATCGGAATAGGCTGCTTAACGATGCTTTGCTTCCCCGTTACCGTTATCCTTCAAATGTGCGGAGCATATGACATCTCGATATTCTTTCTGATTCCCAGCGTAATAGGTCTTCTCTTGTTTCTATTCGGCTTCATCTGCTCTACAGCGGAAACACTCAGCACGCCCGAGGGAAGAAAAGAACTCAAAGAAAACTTCGACAGGGACAAGTTCAACGGCTACAAATACACCTGCCCCATGTGCGGGAGCAACAGAATCAAAACTATAGGTGCGGGAAAGAAAGTGGCTGGAGCCCTAACGATAGGGCTCGCCTCGAAAAATATCGGAAAGAACTATCAGTGCAACGACTGCCAGTACAGATGGTAACGTGTCGGAATAAAACCCCGCAGATATCTATCCAATCATCCACTGTTTCGGCCTGTTCCGCTATCGCTATCGTTTTTCAACAAAAGGGATTATCAGCAAAATCAAGAACCCACTAGGTCAAACGGCACATTAGACCTAGGAATAATGCCCACCGCCCACTCCCAGCCACCCGGCGTCAAAGCACTCATCTGGAATTGCAGCGGAAACATCTCCGTAAGCGATAAACCGCCGCTGCAAGGTCTGCGGAACATCTGTCGCTCGACGAGGTAACCGCTGATTATCAGGCGTATTAACTTGACCCTACTGAGTCTCCCCGTCTTTCACGCTCATCTCAATATAAGGCTTAGCCCCATCAAGCCGAACAAACCAGTCCACCATTGCAAGCTCCGCCTCCACGTTTTCTCTTAGAGTCTCTTCATCGGCGCAGAACACCTCAGCGGCAGAAATATCAAACATTTCGATTATTTCAATCAGTTCGTTATCAGAAATAGTCTGAAACTGCTCCTCCGCTTCCACCCTTTTCTTATTCGACGATTCCCGAATCCAACTCACCGCATTCGCAACACTCTTTCTGTTTACCCTTAACTGAGAATCCTTGAACTGCTTCTCCGACACATCATCAAGGTCATCAAACGGCTCAATTTCCCAAAGATAATATGAGGCCGCGAACCCCAACCTCTCTGCCATCAGCTCGCCGAATCGACGGTAAAACTTTGCGTTGTTATACAAAGAGAGATATGTAATGCCAAGCTCTTCCTTCACCTCAGACCACAGCTCGATACACTTCTCACTCTCTTCTGCGGTTGCTTCTCGTCTCTCACCTCCCAGCAGACGCACCCATCTTGTTTTGCGGCAAGTCTTCAGGTATCCGAAATCCACCAGCCTTCTCAAAGCTCTATCCAAAACATTTCTTGCATAGTCCTTCACATGGCAGGCAACTCGATTGTAGTGATAGAAATCAGACCTCGATGTACCCGAAAGCACCCCATATCTTTCTGCCTCACGCAACAAGCTTTTGCTCTTTCGGCTGTCCATCAGGCCATCCTCGGGCATAAAGCCGCATAGAGATAGCAAGGTGTTCATTGTGTACAGACAAGCCCCTGATTTCACATCGTCCTCATCAGTACTCACCCCATGGTGTGCACCCCAGATCAAACAATTCAGAACATCAGCACTGTATTCGTCGTTCGTACGGAATGGCTGAGGCTTTTCTCGTAAAAAGACCTCAGTGATAACTATTGCGTTTCTCGATACTTGTGGTGCCTTTTCCCAGTCGAAAAAACGCCTTAGCTCTTTTTCTTGCGCCTTTCTTGTGTTTCCTTTTGCTGGCTTCATGCCTACCGACCTACACAGTTCAGCGAAACTGTTGAATGTAGACCCGACTTTGATTTCTTTGCAGTCAGCGGCACTTAGAGACATTTCTCACCTCAACTAGATTTGCTTGCACATATCAGGTGTACAAAACCCCATCTATATACATAATACGTCTTTAAGATAGATTACTTTTTGTACACCTGATTAAGCGCCTGCGTACGGGGCATTCCCGTACGCAGGCGCTACTGTTTATTAATACTGTTCAGTCTCGTGGCATTCCAACAAATCTTCTAAATCAATCCAAGGCAAATCTCGGAAGCGCCTACCGAATAATCTAACGCATTTGTCCCCATCGCCTTCATCTCTTCCATATTGAGAAAAATCCCTCTTCGCCTCGTTTCTTACGACCTTGCGGATCATTTCGTCATAGGTCGCTTCACGCCCCTCCTGTTTCAGCATTTCCATATAACTATTTGCCTCGTTGTAAAGGTAATTGGCTCGCCCTGATTCATATCCTGTTACGACCAGCTCAAACAGTTCTTCGTAGCTGCCCCATTCTGGCTCTGTCGCTAAAATGGGCTCTTCGGTGGTTTCTGTGGGAGAGATTCCGGCATAGGCCCAGCTCAGCGGGC
>URYT01000064.1 GCA_900552185.1 uncultured Collinsella sp.
CGAAAACCTTGCGCCTGGCCTTCGGCGGCGCGGCCTGCGGTGACTTTGGGGCAGCCCGGTTTCCCGTTGACCGACGCCGGGGTCCCCGCCATAATACTTTCGGTTCACGCACGAATCCGCTGCCAGAGACAGCCGGCGCAAACGGGCCTTACCCGCGAGCTTAATGGGACTTCCCGCCAGCCGAGGTGGTCGAGTAGATATGTCTTCTCGCCCCCGTCGCTCATGCAGCGCGGGGGCTTTCTTTTTGGACATGCCCCCGTCACGTCCTTGTGGCGGACCGTGCCCGGAAAGAATTCGAGGAGGTGTAATTCATGCCCCAGCAGTACAAAATCGACAAGGTTGCAGAGATTGAGTCCCGTATCGCCGAGAACGCCGGTCTGTTCGTCGTCAACTACAACGGTCTGACGGTTAAGCAGGCTCAGGAGCTGCGTCATCAGCTTCGCGAGTGCGGCGCCGAGATGAAGGTCTACAAGAACAACCTGGTCAAGATCGCTCTCAAGAACCAGGAGCAGCCCGAGCTCGACGAGATTCTCGCCGGCCCCGTCGCTTATGTGTTCTACGAGTCCGAGCCGGTCGAGGCCGCTAAGGCCCTTAAGGACTTCTCCGCTCAGTCCAAGGGCGTCCTTGAGATCAAGGGCGGTATCTCCGACGGCAAGGCCGTTTCCGCTGATGATGTTAAGGCTATCGCCGAGCTGCCCACCAAGGATCAGCTTCTCGGCCAGATCGCCGGTCTCATCTCCGGTTTCGCTCGCGACATCGCTGTCTGCGTCAACGGCGTTTCCTCTGGTCTCGCTCGTTCGATCCAGCAGGTCTCCGAGCAGAAGGCAGCCTAGTCGCTGTTTTCATCCGCGGCGGCAACGCCGCACCCCTGGCGCATTCGCGCCGTGTTTTAACTGATCTCCGTGCACAGACACGGAAACCGAAAGGACTTAGAAATGGCTAAGCTTACCACCGATGAGATCATCGATGCTCTTAAGGAAATGACCCTTCTCGAGGCTTCCGAGCTCGTCAAGGCTATCGAGGACACCTTCGGCGTTTCCGCCGCTGCTCCTGCCGCTGTTGTCGCCGCTCCCGCTTCTGGCGCTGCTGAGGCCGAGGAGAAGACCGAGTTTGACGTCGTGCTCGAGGGCTTCGGCGACAACAAGATCCAGGTCATCAAGGCCGTCCGTGAGCTCACCAACCTTGGCCTGAAGGAGGCCAAGGAGGTCGTCGAGGGCGCTCCCAAGGCTGTTCTCGAGGGTGCCAAGAAGGAGGACGCCGAGGCTGCCAAGGAGAAGCTCGAGGCTGCTGGCGCTGCTGTCACCCTCAAGTAATCAGGCTTTCTCGCCAGATTTCTTTGCAGACGGGGTTCGCGTTGCGAGCCCCGTCTTTTTTGTTTTTCGGTCCCTCGACATCGGTAGCTCAAACTGCCATATTCTGTGATTTGCGTCGTATCGGGTACCCTGCCGTTGGGCAATAAAATTGCACCATTCGAGCAATAATTTGCGTTGACCTGCTGAAGAATTGTCTCTGCCTTGTAGCGACATATAGTTCCAGCGGTAAGATGCTTGGGTATCGCAATTTGGTCTGCGGCCGCCGTGCCGCACGCACAGGGCGCATCCTGCGCCTGCGAAAGGATCCCTGAATACTATGAAGGCAATCATCCCCGCCGCCGGTCTTGGCACGCGTTTTCTGCCTGGCACCAAGTGCACGCCTAAAGAGATGCTGCCGGTGCTCGACAAGCCGGTCATCCAGTACGTCGTCGAGGAGGCGCTCGACCCCGAGGAGGTCGACGACGCCATTATCGTCACCTCTCCCGGCAAGCCCGAGTTGCTGAGCTACTTCCAGCCCGATCGTTCGCTCGAGAACCTGCTGCGCGAGCGCGGCAAGGATGCTTATGCCGACGCCGTCGCCCATGCGGGCGGTATGCCGGTCGACTTCCGCTATCAGTACGAGCCCAAGGGCCTCGGTCACGCCATTCGCTCTGCCGCTGACGCTGTGGCGGGGGAGAACTTCCTGGTTCTTCTGGGCGACTACGTTGTGCCCAACCGCGACATCTGCGACAAGATGCTTGCCGTCTCCAAGGAGCACGGTGGCGCTTCTGTTATCGCCGTTGCCGCGTGCGCTCCCGAGGAAGTCAGCCGCTATGGCGTTATCGCCGGCGATCGCGTGGGCGCTCTCGAGGGCTTCGAGAATGCCGCCGACGACGAGCCCGGTGCTGTTTGGCGCATCGGCGGCCTGGTCGAGAAGCCCGCTCCCGAGGCGGCTCCGTCCAACCTGTACATCGTCGGTCGCTACCTGCTGAGCCCGTTGGTCATGGACCTGCTGGCCGATCAGCAGGCCGGTAAGGGCGGCGAGATCCAGCTGACCGACGCCATGGCCCGCTCGCTCGACCGCGAGGCCATGTACGCCGTCGTCATCGACCCGCTGTCGGGCTACGATACCGGTACCCCGTCTGCCTGGATGGCCACCAACGCCCTCATGGCTGCAAGCGATCCTCGCTTTGCCGGCGCCTTCTGGGATGCCATCGACGAGCGCGGCGGTTTGATGCGTAAGTAAGCCTTCGGGCATCGACATTTACGGGTGCGGACTTCGGTTCGCGCCCGTTTTTTATAAGAGCTGCGATTGCCGGCTCTCTGTTCACAGAAAATATATGAACAGGTGTTCGATGCACATATATCTACCTGCGCATTTTTTGTCGAAAAAATTTGCTACTCCAAAAACTCAATCGCGTCAAGGCTTTTCTTGCTCAACGGTCGGTACCTGATAAACTATTAGGTTGCGATAACTGGCGAAGCTATGCCTCGCCAATCCACCGAGCATTTCCGTGAAGGAGGAAAAACCTGGTGACCTACGCATACACTGCCACTGAGCGCAAGCGCGTCAGCTTCGGGAAAATCCCGGAGGCCATGGAGCTCCCCAACCTTATCTCTGTTCAGAGGGAATCCTTTGAGCGTTTTAAGGACGAGGGCCTTCGTGAGGCGTTCAAGGAATCCAGCCCCATCCAGAGCCAGAACCATGTTCTCGAGGTTACCTTCGGCGAGCATCAGTTTGGCGACCCCGCGCACACCGTCGAGGAGTGCCGCGAGAAGGACATGACCTATCAGGCCCCGCTTCTGACTGACGTCCGTCTCACCAACAAGGAGACCGGCGAGATCAAGGAGCAGCTCGTCTTTATGGGCGACTTCCCCATGATGACCGATCAGGGCACCTTCATCATCAACGGTACCGAGCGTATCGTCGTCTCGCAGCTCGTCCGCTCCCCGGGCGTGTACTACAGCTCCGAGATGGATTCGGGCAAGCAGATCTACAAGGCTCAGATCATCCCGTCCCGCGGTGCCTGGCTCGAGTTTGAGGTCGACAAGCGCGACCAGCTCATGGTCTCCATCGACCGTAAGCGCAAGCAGAGCGCCACGATGTTCCTGCGCGCCCTTGGCATCGCCGTCACCAACGACGATATCATCGAGCTGCTCGGCAACTCCGATGTGATCAAGCGCACCCTCGAGCGCGATACCGCCCTCACTCGCGAGGACGCCCTCATCGAGATTTACCGTCGTCTGCGTCCGGGCGAGCCTCCCACCGTGGATGCTTCCCGCAGCCTGCTCGAGGGCCTGCTCTTCAACCCGCAGCGCTACGATCTGGCCCGCGTCGGTCGTTACAAGGTCAACAAGAAGCTCAACCTCACCACCGAGGAAGAGGTCACGGTGCTCACCGACGAGGATATCGTCGCTACGCTGCGCTACCTGCTGTCCCTCGCTGCCGGCGAGCAGGGCTTCAAGGTCGACGACATCGACCACTTCGGCAACCGCCGCATTCGCACTGTCGGCGAGCTCGTCGCCAACCAGTTCCGTATCGGCATGAGCCGTATGGAGCGCGTCGTCCGTGAGCGCATGAGCTCCCAGGACATCGACGAGATCACCCCGCAGTCGCTCATCAACATCCGTCCGATCGTGGCCTCTATCAAGGAGTTCTTCGGTTCCTCGCAGCTCTCGCAGTTCATGGACCAGGCGAACCCCCTGACCGGTCTGACTCACAAGCGCCGTCTGTCCGCACTCGGCCCTGGCGGCCTTGCCGGCCACAAGTCGGGCTCCAGCCGCCGCACCAACGTGCCGACGGCCGTCCGCGACGTTCACAACTCGCACTACAGCCGCATGTGCCCGATCGAGACCCCCGAAGGCCCCAACATCGGCCTGATCGGCTCGCTCGCCCTCTACGCCCGCGTCAACGAGTATGGCTTCATCGAGGCCCCGTTCCGTCGTGTCGAGAACGGCGTTGCCACCGATCAGATCGACTGGATGACCGCTGACGAGGAAGAGAAGCACGTCATCGCGCCGGCCAACACGCCGCTCGATCCCAAGACCAACGAGTTCATCACGACCGATGCCGAGGGCAAGATCGTCCGTCCGCATACCGTGATCGCCCGTACCCGCGACTTCGACGGCTCCTTCGGCGCTCCCGCCGACGTGCCTGTCGAGGACGTCGACTACATGGACGTCTCGCCGCGTCAGATGCTCTCCGTCGCAGCCACGCTGATTCCGTTCCTCGAGCACGACGACGCCAAGCGTACGCTCATGGGCGCCAACATGCAGCGTCAGGCCGTGCCGCTGGTTCACCCCGCCGCTCCCTATGTCGGTACCGGCATGGAGCGTCGCGCCGCCCTGGACTCTGGCGAGGTTACCCTGGCCAAGAACGCCGGCGAAGTCATCTATGCCGACGCCTCCAAGATCATCGTCAAGCATGCCGGCGGCATGGACGAGTATCACCTGGCCAAGTACCAGCGCTCCAACCAGTCCACCTGCATCAACCACCGTCCGCTCGTGCGCGTCGGTGACACCGTTGAGCAGGGCGAGCCTCTGGCCGACGGTCCTTCGACCGATCATGGCGAGCTCGCACTGGGCCAGAACCTCACCGTGGCATACATGCCGTGGGAAGGCTTCAACTACGAGGACGGTATCGTCGTGTCCGAGCGCCTGGTGGCCGAGGACCTGCTGACGACCATCAATATCACCCGTCACGAGATCGACGCCCGCGACACCAAGCTCGGCCCCGAGGAGATCACTCGCGAGATCCCGAACCTCTCCGAGGACATGCTTGCCAACCTCGACGAGGACGGCATCATCCGCATCGGCGCCGAGGTCGGCCCTGGCGACATCCTGGTCGGCAAGGTCACGCCTAAGGGCGAGAGCGCTCTGACCGCCGAGGAGCGCCTGCTGCGCGCCATCTTCGGTGCCAAGGCTCACGATGTTCGCGACACCTCCCTTAAGATGCCTCACGGCGCTTATGGCCGCGTCATCGACGTCGTCCGCTTTAGCCGCGAGAACGGCGACGACCTGGCCCCCGGCGTCAACGAGCAGGTGCGCGTCTACGTCGCCCAGCGTCGTAAGATCCAGCAGGGCGATAAGATCGCCGGTCGCCACGGCAACAAGGGCGTTATCTGTAACGTTCTGCCGGTCGAGGACATGCCCTACATGGCTGACGGTACCCCGATCGACGTTATCCTCAACCCGCTGGGCGTTCCTTCGCGTATGAACGTCGGTCAGCTGCTCGAGTGCCACCTTGGCTGGGCTGCTGCCTGCGGTTGGGATACCGAGGATGCCGACTCCGACAAGTATGTCCCCGGTCCGTTCTTCGTCTCGACGCCCGTCTTCGACGGCGCCAAGGAGGACGAGATCGCCGAGGTCATCCGTCGCGCCAACAAGAACATGCTCAACAAGGCCACCGCTGCCTTTGGCGATCACATGCGCCCCGAGTTTGTCACCCAGCTTGACGAGCGCGGCAAGACCCGCCTGTTCGACGGCCGCACCGGCGAGGAGTTCCGCGAGCCCATTACCGTGGGTACGTCCTACATCCTCAAGCTCGGCCACATGGTCGACGACAAGATCCACGCCCGTTCGACCGGCCCTTACAGCCTGGTTACCCAGCAACCGCTGGGCGGCAAGGCTCAGTTCGGCGGCCAGCGTTTCGGCGAGATGGAGGTTTGGGCCCTGGAGGCTTACGGCGCGGCCTATACCCTGCAGGAGATCCTGACGGTGAAGTCCGACGACGTGGTGGGCAGAGTGAAGACTTACGAGTCCATCGTCAAGGGCCAGAACATTCCTGAGCCCGGTATTCCTGAGTCCTTCAAGGTGCTCATTAAGGAGCTTCAGTCCCTGGGTCTGGATGTAAAGGTGCTGGATAAGGATGAGCAGGAGATCGACCTGAAGCAGAACTTTGACGACGATGACGATATCGGCTTGAACGACGGCGGCACCATTCTGGAGGAGGATGAAGTCATGACCTCCATGGATGGCTACACCCTGGAGGACGATCCGGACGATAACAACATGTTTGACGATTCCGGCTTTTTTGACGAAGACGGAGACGATCTTTTGGATTTTGATTCCATTGCAAGCGATATTCGTGAAGAATAAGGAGGGGCGATAGGATGGAGTTTAACGTTTTTGAGTCAATTAAAATCGGACTGGCCTCTCCGGATAAAATTCGAGAGTGGTCCTACGGCGAGGTAAAGAAGCCGGAAACCATCAATTACAGAACCCTGAAGCCCGAGCGGGACGGCTTGTTCTGCGAGCGCATTTTCGGACCGACCAAGGACTGGGAGTGCCATTGCGGCAAGTATAAAAGGATCCGCTATAAGGGTAAAATCTGCGACCGCTGCGGCGTAGAGGTTACCCGCTCCAAGGTGAGAAGAGAGCGTATGGGCCACATCGAGCTGGCCGCGCCGGTTTCCCATATCTGGTATTTTAAGGGGATCCCCTCCCGGATGGGCCTGATTTTGGATATCTCTCCCCGGATGCTGGAAAAGGTGCTGTACTTTGCCATGTACATCGTCACCGACCCCGGCGCCGCCAGAGAGCTGACCAAGCAGCAGTTCCTGAATGAAAAAGAATACCGGGATATGCGGGAAAAATATGAGGACGATTTCGAGGCCGGCATGGGCGCGGAAGCCATTAAAAAGCTCCTGGAGGAAATCGACCTGGACGCCCTCTCCAACGAGCTGAAGGAAGAGCTTGCTACCGCCACCGGGCAAAAGCGGGTCCGCCTGCTGAAGCGCCTGGAGGTCGTGGAAAGCTTCCGGCTTTCCGGCAACCGCCCGGAGTGGATGATCCTGGACGTGGTGCCGGTCATTCCCCCGGATATCCGTCCTATGGTTCAGCTGGACGGCGGCAGATTCGCCACCTCTGACCTGAACGACCTTTACAGAAGAGTCATCAACCGAAACAACCGCCTGAAAAGGCTGCTGGAGCTGGGCGCCCCGGACATCATCGTCCGCAATGAAAAGCGCATGCTTCAGGAAGCGGTTGACGCTTTGATCGATAACGGCCGCCGGGGCAGGCCGGTAACCGGCCCCAACAACCGTCCGCTGAAATCCCTTTCCGATATGCTGAAGGGTAAGCAGGGGCGTTTCCGCCAGAACCTGCTGGGCAAGCGCGTGGACTATTCCGGCCGTTCCGTTATCGTGGTAGGCCCGGAGCTGAAAATGTACCAGTGCGGCCTGCCGAAGGAAATGGCTCTGGAGCTGTTCAAGCCCTTTGTCATGAAGCGCCTGGTGGAAACCGGCGCCGTCAGCAATATCAAGGCCGCCAGAAAAGCGGTGGAGCGGGCGAAGCCAGAGGTTTGGGACGCCCTGGAAGTGGTCATCAAGGGGCATCCGGTGCTTTTGAACCGCGCTCCCACCCTGCATAGGCTGGGTATTCAGGCCTTTGAGCCTGTGCTGGTAGAGGGCCGGGCCCTGAAGCTGCATCCCCTATCCTGTACTGCTTATAACGCCGACTTTGACGGCGACCAAATGGCTGTTCACGTGCCGCTGTCCGCTGAGGCCCAGGCCGAGGCCCGGTTCCTGATGCTGGCAGCCGGCAACCTGCTCAAGCCCTCCGATGGACGTCCGGTAACCGTGCCGACGCAGGATATGGTTCTGGGTTCCTATTACCTGACCCTGGATAAGGACGGGGAAAAGGGCGAGGGCAAGGTGTTCCGCGATTTTGACGAGGCGCTGATGGCGTATGACGCCAAGGCGATCAGCCTTCACGCCAAGATCAAGGTGCGCCGCACTCTGGAGCTCGGGGAGGAAACCATCTCCAAGCTGATCGAAACCACCGTGGGCCGGATCATTTTCAACCAGCCGATTCCTCAGGATCTGGGGTTTGTGGACCGTTCCGATCCGGAGCACCTGTTTGATTTGGAGATCGACTTCCTGGTGGGCAAAAAGCAGCTGGGCAAGATCATCGACCGCTGTATTAAGGTGCACGGCACCGCGAAAACCTCTGAAGTTTTGGATAACATCAAGGCCCAGGGCTATAAATATTCCACCCAGAGCGGCATCACTGTAGCCGTCTGCGACGCCACCATCCCGCCGGAGAAGAAGGAAATCCTGGCGGAAGCGGATAAGCAGGTCGACCGGGTGGGCGCTCAGTTCCGCAGAGGCTTGATCTCCAACGCGGAGCGCTCCGCGGCGGTTCTGAAAATCTGGGATAAGGCCACCAACGACGTTACCGCGAAGTTGCAGTCCGGCCTGGACCGCTACAATCCCATTTATATGATGGCGGATTCCGGCGCCCGTGGCTCCATGAGCCAGATCCGTCAGCTTGCCGGCATGAGAGGCTTGATCGCCAATACCTCCGGTAAGGTTATAGAAATCCCGATTCGGGCCAACTACCGTGAAGGCCTGAATATTTTGGAATACTTCATCTCTTCCCGCGGCGCCAGAAAGGGCCTGGCGGATACCGCCCTGAGAACGGCGGACTCCGGTTATCTGACCCGCCGTCTGGTAGACGTTTCCCAGGATGTGATCATCCGGGAGGATGACTGCGGCGCCGCCACCGGCCTGGAGGTTTTCGACATCCGGGACGGCAAGGAGGTCATCGAGTCCATGCACGAGCGCCTGATCGGCCGATATCTGTGCGAGGATTTTGTGGACGCTGAAACCGGCAGGGTGCTGGTGTCCAAGGATAAGATGATGACCGACGAGGACGCAGATATCATCGTTAACGCCGGCGTCAAGAAGATCCAGATCCGCTCTATCCTCAACTGTAAGGCCAAGCACGGCGTCTGCAAAAAGTGCTATGGCTCCAACCTGGCCAACGGCATGCCTGTCACGGTAGGCGAGGCGGTAGGTATCATCGCCGCCCCGTCCATCGGCGAGCCCGGCACTCAGCTGACCATGAGAACCTTCCA
>URYT01000065.1 GCA_900552185.1 uncultured Collinsella sp.
GCGCTGGTGATGGTCGCCGAAACCGGCTCCACAGTTCCAATGAGGCTCGCACGCACCGAGCCGATGTCCTTAACGCCCTGCATATAGAGCATGTAAGCAAAAAACGAGCCGATAACCACGAACACCGCGAGCGCCTCGATACCGGCGGCGTCGAGCGCCGGCATATGTGCCCAAGGCTGCACGAAGACGCACGAGACCACGCCCGCCGTGAGCATTGCCGAGCCCGTGACGATGGGGCTGCCGTATTCGGGCAGGATCTTGGCGGGAATCACCGCCATACACGCGGCGCTGACCGCACACATAAGACCTGCTGCCAGGCCAAGCGGCGAGATATTCAGGCTGGTGGGGTCGCCGCCGGTGGCGATTAAAAAGGTTCCACCCAGAGCCAGGCCAATGCCGATGACTTCGCGAGTGCGCGGCATGCGGCGATCGGTCACGCAGGCGTAGCCCATGATGATAACGAGCTGCAGGCACTGGAGCACCGTCGCGGTTCCGGCGTTCGTCAGGCGCACGGCCGAAAGATAGCAAAACTGGTTGAACAGCAGGCCAAAAGCGGTAAAGAGCAGCAGCTGCTTGCGATCGGCGGGTGTGGTCCAGAGCTTAATCAGACGCTCGCGGTCGCGCGTAACAACCACGGCCATAAAGAGTAGACCGGCGAGAATCTGACGCACGCTCATAAGCCACAAGGTGTCGACGTGGTAGATATCGAACAGAAAGCTCGCGCTGGTGCCCGAGAAGCCCCAAAACGAACCGCCCACCAGCGTAGCCAAGACGCCCGTGATCATCTTGCGCGACGACGCATCGTTAAGGCGCTCGCGCCAGGCGCGACGGGTGTTGCGGCTGAGCTCGTCGGTGCCCTCGGGCACATCAATGTTCGATATATCGGTCATCGGCACCGAAGCCCCTGTGCCTTCGACCTGCTCGACACACTCTTTGCTCATTCCACTCCCCCGAAACAGCCTAGAAACAATTCGGCTTACCTTACCACGGCGAAGTCACCAGCTGGAGGCTTGTCCGCTTATCGGTAGGACAATTCCGCAGGCGTCTTTCCATAGCTCGATACCGCAATGGCCTTGCATTATGCGACAGCCAAATCGCGGCAGCAGGCTCTTTTGAAATGGATATGACAAAGCCCCCGAATTCCACAATGTAAGCGATTTTTAAAAATGTTCTTGCCACCGAGTTCAGGCTCCGTTATATTATCCCTTGCGCGCTTGCGCACCCTTGATCGGGCGTTTAGCTCAGGGGGAGAGCGCTTCCCTGACACGGAAGAGGTCAGAAGTTCAAATCTTCTAACGCCCACCAAATGTTCGCAGCTCAGAGGCTATGTCCTCTGGGCTGTTTTGTTTTATGTCGCCAAATCCGCTGGCAGCTCCAACCGTCATCGCAACGTAACATCAATTCACCTGACGAATGGCTGCCAAACAAATTCAATACCCCAACAGCAACAATAGCCAGGCAGAAAACTGCGCCGCAAGCTGCTCCAACCGCTCAATAGCCACCGAGGCCGAGACCAACGCGTCTCGAACCCATCCGAGCCGCAGCTTCTCGGCAAAACGCCACAACGTCCACACCCTGCGGTATCCTTGAGCCACTTACACCTGCAGCACCAAGGAGCCACCATGCGCACCGAGCTCGATGTTCCCTTTTCGCACAAAGAAGAAGCCAAGGCGTTGGGCGCCAAATGGGACCGGACCAAGAAGATCTGGTATGTACCCAGCGGCGTCAACCCCGAGCCCTTTGCCGAGTGGCTGCCCGGTGTTGACCGATCCGACCCCTCAGCGCCGTATATATATTTTGTACTGGGCAAGCGCGAGTGCTGGAAGTGTCACAAAGAGACCTCGGTCGCGGCCTTCGGCATTCCCTATCGAACCGATAACGACGAGAGCATCGCCATCGCGCACGCGCCCAACGAAGCCGGGCACATTGCCATCGACACGGCCAACGCCAACGCACTCGCCATCGTGCCCGCTCTTGGCTGCGTGCCGGGCGAGATCCGCGACTATCTTTCTAACCGCTGCGGCTACAAGCCCGTAGGCGCGCGAGCCTCCAAAGCCCCGTCGCTCGGCAACACGTGCACCAGTTGCGACGCGCTGCAAGGCAGCCGCTATCTGTTCGAGGAGCCCTCGTCCCCATTTGCCCTCACTGCCATCAACAAGCTGCCGGCACTGGAGTTTGTGCGCGTCGAAGTTGCCGGCGTCTTTGGCGTCCCGGCCACGCGCACCGACTTTGACCAAGCGCTCTTTACCTGGGCACGTGACCATCACGCCGAGTTCCACAAGCAACTCGGTGAGGGGATTTATTTGTAGAGACGGAGAAGCCTTCACAGCCAGCTCCTCCGCATCACCTATCCCTCGTCGCCGGCGTCGTACACGATATCGAGGCCACAAACAGGGCATTTCTCCGGATACACCGGCATATGAACGCCTGTCCGTTTTCTCACTTCGTCGCTGAGTCTGTCGCGCGCATCGATGAACCGAATGTCGAGACACGGTATTTGCGAGCCGCAGCAAGGGCAGGTGACGACAAACGACCCGCAATCAACCTCTACGCTCGGAAACATATTGTTGTCTATAAGGGCACACGGCAGTTTTCCGTACTTCCCCATCGCAATATCGCCTCGCCAGCTCATACACGCTCCCCTCTCGCTATACAAAACAGGAAGAGCATGCACCGGCGGGCGTGCGCGAGATTGCATCGCCACGCGATCCGATCAAACAACATGATCGTCAAAGAATGCCAAAGCCAAATACGCTAATACGGCAGAAGCCCCGCCTTTTCACGCTTCTTTTCCGAGCGATCGAACTCAATGCGATGGGCCTCAAGAAACACCGTATTGGGTCGCCACTGACGCTCATTCGGCTGCCTTAGCGTCGCGCCCGAAAAGGAAGCGTAGCCGGTCTTATCCAGCAGGTACGATCCGCACAGCCGATATTCGCCGCAAACAGGCTCAAACGAAATCAGGTGAGCATCAAATAGGGAATGAAGATCGCGTCGAAGCAGAATGCCGTTGCTGGCAACCTGCGATTTGGGTCCCGAGTAATTCTCGATATGTGCAGCCTCCAGAGCTTCGCTGACGCCGCAGTCCGACACCGCGCAACGGCCGTCATAGGCGGCAACGAGTTGCTTGCGGAACCATTGCTGCCCCAATCGCTCGCGCCTTAACGCATAGCGGACCTTTTCGTCGTCGGTCGTACCCTGTCCGGCAAACTCAATATCGACGGGCATGTGCTTCAGATAGCTCATGTCGGGCGCAAAACGAGGGTCCGGTCCGCCTTTATGAACAGGACCGTGCAGAACAAACCATCCGTTTTCGGGCTCGAACCGTTCAACAAACGCAAGGCCGAGCACCTTGTAGCCCACCTCGGTTGCAAATATGACTCCGACTGGAACGCCACATTCCATGCAGTTGAGCATTTTACGGTTGTAATTCTGGTCTCGAGAACCAACGGCGCCTGGCGCTTGGACCGAATACTTAATGACCCACGTACCATCGTCCAAATAGAGCGGAGGTACATCGGTGTAGAAGCTCTTTTTAGAGTTATGGACCGAAAGCGCAAAGATCTTATTGGGATCTTGCTTCACCCGATCCTGGCCCGGCCAGAAGATCCCTGAATCCCGCGTTACGGGAAAGAAGTCCGAGCCAATTCTCAAACGATACTGATACTGAGGGCTATCTTCCTTGGTGTGGTGCGGAAGGCTGGTCCAAACGCCGCCGCGCTGTTCCTCACCCAGAAACCACTCCCATGCCTCAACGTATTCGGAAGGCACGAGACTGCAGGCGCGGTCATAGCTTGGTCCATCCATCAACGGAACAGCAAGGTCAATGTCGTTCATCGCCAGCACCTACAACCATACGAACGCGAGTCATGCCACTCAATAATATGGCCGAGAGTCAATTATTACGAGATCTCATTCCGCGATCGGCACGTCGTTGATGCTCTCGGTTTGCCGCTGGCGCGTTTGTACCCCGCTGCCCCACTTCCCTGTATACTGATGTAGCACGTGTTTCATCCGGGCTTGTTGGGCCGGATTGTTCATGGGAGGTTCTTGTGGCTGTTTCGAATCCGCCTAAGGGAAGCGTTTCTTCTTCGTCCATCAAGCCGGTTACGCGCAAGGCCGTGCGTTGCCAGCGCGAGGTCGCTTGGCTTGTCACGCAGGCAGCGGGCAGGCTTGTGGCGACCACTCAGGACGTCAATGCGCCTACGCCGAGCTTTGTGCTGGCAGTGGCGCTGGATCGAGTACGCCAGCTGGAACTCGCCGCACAAGAAGACGGCAACCATCTTGGCTACCAGGACGCTATGGCGCCCGACCTGCAAACGTTCTGCCACATGGCCAAGTTGCCCGCCGCGCCCAATGCGCTTTCGGACGCAGGCTACATGTTTACGCTTTCGGGCGCGGACCTTATCCGCGACATCTATGCATACTGCAGCGAGCTCGCCGAGCGCCACGTCTTTGGCACGGCCGAAGTCAAACCGGGAAATGTCATCAAGCTGGTTCTTAGGCTGTTCTTGATGGACGGGTTCGGGGCCATGCCGGCGTAAGCCGAGTCTTTAGCATCACCGTCGACTGGGCAACAACCGCTTTACCTTAATGGACGCCAATCGAGGGTCGATTATTGGGT
Source organism: uncultured Collinsella sp. (assembly GCA_900552185.1). Classification (GTDB taxonomy): domain Bacteria; phylum Actinomycetota; class Coriobacteriia; order Coriobacteriales; family Coriobacteriaceae; genus Collinsella. The sequence continues at coordinate 4,625 of URYT01000065.1, forward strand.
CGCCTCGTCCACTAACGCATCTATCCCACGCGCTCCGACAGTCGATACTTGCGGTTGCGGCTCGTCGCCGGCGCCGTGGGCTCAAGCTCGCCTTGAGCAATGAGCGCGTTGACGCGCGACCTAACCTGGGAAATTGTGAGCCTTGTGTGCTCTGCCAACTCGCGCGTCCCCAGCTCGCCGTAGTGTTTGAGTGCCGTCACAATTAAGCCCCCGCCATGATCGACCGGCTCGATCTTTGAACGGTAAAGTACGACCTTGAACCGATCGAATCCCGGGCGGAACAGGGGATCGGCCAGACCATACGCGCGCATGGCATCGATCATCATCGGGATGCCCGAGCCATTGCCCTCAACCGGCGAACCTGCGCCATCCGGCAGCGGAACAATCGACATGAGCTTCACAAGCGTCGCGTTACGGCATCGGGAGCTGCCGTCAAACAAGCTCTCGCGAGTCATTCCCCCGTAAAGGCCGCCAGGATTCGTCACCTCGACACGATCGTCAAAGACGTCGACGGCAATCGATTGTCCACAGAACCGATCCCCGTATTCTCGATGGATTACGGCGTTGGCGATTGCCTCGCGCAGAACCTCCTCGGGAATCTCAAGCGAGTCGACACGCGAGACGCCTTGGACGGTCGAGGTTCGCCGCAAATTCTCGGCGACGGCTGCGACGGCATCCGAGATCATCTCGCCCAACGTTCCCTCACAGATTGTGCGGTCCATGAATCTCAGCGACCCCGCCATGCCCTTCTGAGTTCCCGCATGGACAGCCACGTCAATGAAGAGCTTGGGATAGAACTGCTGAGGGTAGGTGCCCACAACTAGGAGTCCAGCCTTGGTGACATTGCCCTGGGAATCAAGGATATTTAGGCGCTCCAGCTTCGTTTGTTTGTCCGGCGCGCCGCGCATTGCCCGGGGCGTCAACGAGAAAGCCCGATCTATCGTACGGTCGACCAGCGTCTCGTCGAGATCGTCCGCGCCCGCACCCGCCACCGCGTCGCGATCGCTCGGAGTCGCTCGACCGTATGACGCCAATGCGAGCACCTCGGTCGATGAAAGCGGCACATCTTTGTCATCGATGCGCTTGTAGCTGCCGCCCTGGGCGCCCCGCTCTATGACATAGCAGGGCTTGCTCGACGGATCGAGCTCCTCAATCGTAATGACGAGAACGATGACGCCCTGAAGCTCCACTCGCTCGATCGTGTATTTGGGCGGATTGGCCAGCTTTCCTCGACCGCCCGCATCACCCATGCCTGACACAAATTGGTTGAGCACTTTCTCGGTCTCGAAGTTCTCAACCGGGACAAAACCTGCGCGCTCACTCACTCCGAGCACGATGGTTCCGCCGGCAGTGTTCGCGAATGCGCTCACCGTTTCCCACACGTCGCGGGAAAGCGTCGTGGCGCTCTCCTTCACTTCGACGTTAAGATCATCCGAGCCCATACGCCTTAAAGACTCAAGCAGACCGGTCAGCTCGTTTTCGTTCATCTGCACGTCCTTTCGCTCGGTCCCGCGGAGAATGCCGCGGATAGATTTCCCTCGTCTCTCAGTTATCTCTCGTAATTATCTCTCATTTATCTCTCTATCTCTCGGCTTAGAGATAAGAGATAGATAGAGATGGAATGTCTACCATTTGCTTCATTTATACATATTTTTGCTGGTAGAACAATCGGTATTGAGACAATACCATGATTACCTGTCTCTTTGCTGCTCAGTTATCTCTCATATTTTTCTCTCATCTTCCTGTCATCTCTCATATTAGAGACGAATGAGAGACGAGAGATACGCGAGTGATGGACGAGCGAGGATTTTCGGACGGTCGGATATCGAGAGTGTCCAATTTTCCACGCTCGTGCGGCGGGCACGCGGGACCTATGCCCAATCCGCTGGCATCGTCGTCAGTTCGCCGCAGAGTCGCGGCCCCATATGGGTATACTCTCGAGGATTCGACTCGATTCGCCCCCGCTGGGGCGTCAAAGGAGACTGCATATGTCCACCACCTCAACCGACCCGCGCGCCGCAGCCGCCGCGCTGCTGGTGCCCGACGCCACCTGCCATGGCTTTACCGTCGAGCGCTGCGAGACCGTGCCCGAGCTCGACTCGGACGCTTACGTGCTGCGCCACACTGCCTCGGGCGCTCGCCTGCTGTACCTGGCGTGCGACGACGAAAACAAGGCCTTTGCCATTGGCTTTAAGACGCCTCCGGCCGATTCCACCGGCGTGTTCCATATTCTTGAGCACTCGGTGCTGTGCGGATCGGCCAAGTTTCCCGTCAAGGAGCCGTTTGTCGACCTGATCAAGAGTTCCATGCAGACGTTCCTCAACGCCATGACCTACCCCGACAAGACCATCTACCCCGTTGCCACCACCAACGAGCAGGATCTGTACAACCTGATGGACGTGTATCTGGACGCGGTGTTCAACCCGGCCATCTATACCAAACCCACCATTTTTGAGCAGGAGGGCTGGCACTACGAGCTGGACCTGCCGGAGGGCGTCGAGGGCGAGGGCGGTGACAGCTTCGCGAGCCTGCGCGAGGGCACGCTGCGCTATAACGGCGTGGTGTTCAACGAGATGAAGGGCGCGCTGTCCGACCCCATGAGTGTGCTGGACGATGCCGTCAACGCCGCGCTCTATCCCGACACCGCCTATGCGCACGAGAGCGGCGGCGACCCGCGCGCGATTCCCGCGCTCACCTACGAGCAGTTCCTGGACACGCACGCGCGCCACTACAATCCTTCCAACTCCTACATCACGCTCTACGGCGACCTGGACGTGGACCGTGCACTGGCCTTTTTGGACGAACGTTATCTGTCGCAGCCGAGTGCCGCGAGCCGCCGCATGGACGCTGCCGTTGCCGCCGGCGAGGACCCGTCCACGCTGGCGCCCAACCCGCTGGACGTGCAGGCGCCCGTGACCTGCGAGTACAAGCGCATCGAGATGGCCACCACGCCCGAGAACGCCCTGGTAGGCCTGGGCCTGGTGCTGGGCAGCGCGCTCGACCGCAAGCGCACGATCGCGGCGGATATCCTGTTCGAGGCACTGCTGGGTTCCAACGAGGCACCAGTTAAGAAGGCCATTCTGGCCGCCGGCCTGGGCGGCAACGTGGTGAGCTACACCGCGGCCGAGAGCCTGCAGCCCTACGAGCTCATCATGCTGCAAAACGCGCAGCCCGGCATAGCGCGCGAGCTGCGTCGCGTGTTCCAGGACGCCTGCCGCGACCTGTGCGAGCACGGCGTTCCGCGCGAGCGCCTGGAGGCTATCATCAGCAGCAACGAGTACGACCTGCGCCAGCGCGACTACGGCATCGCCGACGGCGTGGCCATTGCGTGCGACGCGCTGAGCACCTGGCTCTACGATGACGACGCCGCGACGCTGGCGCTCAAGTACGGCCCGGTGTACGAGGAACTGCGTGGCGAGCTGGACGGCAGCTATTTTGAGGATCTGCTGCGCGAGCTGGTGCTGCAGAACGACCACATGGCGTTGGTCGAGCTGGTGCCGGTGGATGCCGCCGAGGGTTCGGAGGGTGCCGAGGCCGCCGAGCTGGCAGCCAAACGCGATGCCATGACCGATGCCGAGCTGGCCGACGTGGTCGAGCGCACGGCCGCGCTGCGTGCCGCACAGGAGGCGGAAGACACGCCCGAGGCCAAGGCCACGCTGCCGAGCCTGCGCGTGTCCGACATTGACGAGGCGCGCCCCGAGCCGCCGCTGGTCGTGGACACGACAGCGCCCATCCCCTGTCTGCGCCACGACATCCCCACCAACCGTTTGGCCTACGCCATGCAGTATTTCGACCTGAGCTGCGTCGCCTTTGAGGACCTGCCCTATGTGACGCTGCTCTGCCGCCTGCTCAAACAGCTGCCCACGAGCGAGCACTCGGCCGAGGAGCTCGACAACTTGCTCGCCGGCAAGCTCGGCTTTTTGAGCTTTACGACCGAGGTCATGACGCAGCCCGACGTGGACGGCGTGCGCCCCTACCTGCTGGTGAGCGCCGGCGCCCTGTCCGAAAAGATCGACGCGCTGGCGAGCCTGCCGCGCGAGGTGTGGTCGAGCACGCTGTTGCTCGATGCTGACGCCGACCGCGTGCGCGACGTGCTCACGCAGATTCGCATTGGGCTTGAGCAGGGCTTTATCAACAACGGACACTCGGCGGCGCTGGGTCGCGCGATGAGCTACAGCTCACCTTCGGCCGTGGTGCGCGAGCAGCTTTCGGGCGTGGACTTCTACCTGTTCCTGCGCGATCTGCTCGAGCACTTTGACGAGCGACTGGACGGCCTGCGCGCCAAGCTTGCCGAGCTGGCAGGCCGCATCTTTGTGACCGATGGCTGCATGGCGAGCTTTACCGGCAGCGACGAGGACTTTGACGCGTACTGGAATGCTGCGGGCGACCTGGGGCTGGGCGCTGGCGACGGCGCCGATGCCGGCCGCAACGCGCTCGTGGTGCCGACGCCGTGCGACCGCCACGAGGCCTTTGTCATCC
>URYT01000066.1 GCA_900552185.1 uncultured Collinsella sp.
ATGCGAACCTCCAGTCCGGACCGCTTCACGGTCCAACTTTCTGTCCGCACCCCCAAACGGGAACTATTTCACCGCAACTTATCGATGGCGTGTTTGGTTGGTGCCAGTTGATTGCTTGGGCGTTGGGGAGGGTCTGCTCCGTTATAATCGCCTAGAACATTAAATGGAAACGGGACGGGAGCCATATATGCGCCAGGGTTTCGACAACGCGAAGTATATCGAGCTGCAGGCTGCTCACATTAAGGAGCGCATCTCGCAGTTTGGTGGCAAGCTCTATTTGGAGTTTGGTGGTAAGCTGTTCGATGACTATCATGCGAGCCGCGTGCTGCCGGGTTTTGAACCGGACAGCAAGTTCCGCATGCTCAAGAGCATCGCCGACGATGTCGAGGTTATCATCGCGATCAACGCGAACCACATCGAGAAAAACAAGGCTCGTGGTGACCTCGGCATTACCTATGACGAGGATGTGCTGCGCCTGGTTGACCTGTTCCGCGGCAACGGCTTTGCTGTCGCGGCTGTGGTCATCACCCAGTACGCCGGCCAGCCTGCTGCCGATGTGTTCCGCAACCGTCTGAACGCGCTCGGTATTCCCGCCAAGCTGCACTATCCCATCGAGGGGTATCCGCACGATGTCGATCTGATCGTGTCCGACGATGGCTACGGCAAGAATGAGTTTGTCGAGACCACCCGACCGCTCGTCGTGGTCACTGCCCCCGGTCCTGGCTCGGGCAAGCTTGCCACCTGCCTGTCTCAGCTCTATCATGAGCACAAGCATGGCACGGCCGCCGGCTATGCCAAGTTCGAGACCTTCCCGGTCTGGAATCTTCCTCTGACGCATCCGGTCAATATTGCCTACGAGGCGGCCACGGCGGACCTCGACGATGCCAATATCATCGACTCCTTCCACCTTGAGGCCTATAACAAGACCACGGTCAACTACAACCGCGACGTCGAGGCCTTCCCGGTGGTCCGTGCTCTGATGGAAAAGATCCTGGGCAAGAGCCCCTACCAGAGTCCTACGGACATGGGCGTCAATATGGTCGGCTTTGCCATCACCGATGACGATGCCTGCCGCGACGCTTCCAAGATGGAGATCGTCCGCCGCTACTTTACCGCGGTCGAAAATGTGCGCCGTACCGGCGTGGGCGATGAGCAAGTCGACCGTCTCAAGATTATTATGAAGAAAGCCGGCATCGATAAGAACTACTCACCGGCGCGCTCGGCGGCCCTCACCAGGGAGCAGCTGACGGGTGGTCCCGTGGGTGCCATGGTCATGCCCGATGGCTCCGTGGTGACCGGCAAGACTTCCACGCGCCTGGGCGCCGCGAGCTCGCTCATCATGAATGCACTTAAGCATGTCTCGGGCGTCGACCTTGAGCTCGAGGTCATTAGCGATGAAGCGATCGAGCCCATCAGCAAGCTCAAGACGCATTTCCTGGGCAGCAAAAACCCACGCCTCCACACCGACGAGACGCTTATGGCGCTGTCGATCACCTCGGCCACGAGTGAGACGGCCGCTCGCGTCCTTTCGGGCCTGGAGCAGCTGCGCGGTTGCGATGCCTTCTTTAGCGTGATTATCTCGCCGACGGACGAGACGGTACTGCGCAAACTGGGTATCAACGTGTGCTGCGAGCCCAAGTTTGAGCGCCGCGGTTTCTTCCATCGCTAAGTTTGAAGCACCGCGGTAATTGCATTGCATTTTGGCCGTATCGGGTTAGCGCCCGGTACGGCTTTTTGATCAATAAAGCGCCTATTTCGGCGAAAAATAGCTGTTTACCTGCCTAGAAACAATTTGAGCGGTATACAATAACCGTAACTGTTTCATCCTTAGCGGGATGCCGCATGATGGATATTACCTGCCATCGTGAGGTGTGTCGGTCGCGCACGGCGCGTTAGATGCTCGTGCTCGGTTTGAGGAGGCTGCTATGGCGGGCAAGGGTCGTGCGAGTGTCAACGATATGAAGCGTGTCGAGGTGCTGGTGTTGATGGAGATTGACCAGCAAACCGAAGACAATGGCGGGCCGTATGGTTTCTCGCGCAAAACGCTTGCCGAGCGCGTGGGGGTTTCGCCGTATCGTGCCCGCGCCGCAATCGATCGCTTGGATTCCGAAGGCATGATTGATGTCGTCTCGCGTTATAGCGACGACGGCGGTCAGCTTGCAAATGGCATTTGCCTCACCGAACGTGGCGAGTGGTATCTTGAGGGCGTCCGTACCGGCATGCTCGTTCAAGAAATGCTTGAGGACGAGGCTGCTGATCGATAGCAGCATGTAACCCTTGCCATAGCGACGCCGCCTGGGAAACCGGGCGGCGTTTTGTTTCAAGATTGAGAAATGCAATCGCACGCGAGAAAAATTGTGAACGGTCCGCGGCGCGAGTATTACAATGAAGACCCGTAAGATGTGGATAAACAACTTCTACGGGAAGCGCAGGTAACTCAATATGACCAAGCATGTGTTCGTAACCGGTGGCGTGGTTTCGTCCCTGGGCAAGGGTATCACCGCGGCCTCGCTGGGCCGTCTGCTCAAGTCGCGTGGCTACAAAGTAACGATGCAGAAGGCCGATCCGTATCTGAACGTCGACCCCGGTACCATGAGCCCCTTCCAGCATGGTGAGGTCTTCGTTACCGAGGATGGTTACGAGTCCGACCTGGACCTGGGTCATTACGAGCGCTTTATTGATGAGAACCTGACCCGCGATTCCAACTTTACGACCGGCGCCATCTATAAGAGCTTGATCGCCCGCGAGCGTCGCGGCGACTTTTTGGGCGGTACCGTGCAGGTGATTCCTCACGTCACCAATGCCATTAAGGACAAGTTCCGCCGCATCGAGGAGCAGACCGGCTCCGATGTAGTCATCACCGAGCTGGGCGGCACGATCGGCGACATCGAGTCCCAACCGTTTGTCGAGGCCATCCGTCAGTACCGCAAGGAGGCCGGCCCCGAGAACGTCTGCTACATCCACGTGTCGCTCGTTCCCTATATCGCCGCCGCCCACGAGGTCAAGACCAAGCCCACGCAGCATTCCGTCAAGGAGCTCCGCAGCTTTGGCATCCAGCCCGATATCATCGTGCTGCGCTCCGACCACCATATCGATGACGCTATCCGCGGAAAGATCGCAAGCTTCTGCGACGTCGACACCGATTGTGTCTTTACCAACGAGGACTGCGCGAGCATTTACGATGTTCCGCAGCTGCTTGCCGAGCAGGACTTTGACCTGCGCATTTGCGAGCGCCTGGGTCTGGACCCGCGTGAGCGCGACATGAGCGAGTGGAATGAGTTCCTGCGCAAACAGAATCACGCCAACCATCACGCCGACAAGGTGAAGATCGCCGTCGTGGGCAAGTACACGCAGCTGCCCGATGCGTACCTGTCGGTTATCGAGGCCCTGCACCATGCGGGCGTCTTCTACGATCGCCATGTGGACGTCCAGCTGGTCGACGGCGAGAGCCTCGACGAGCAGAATGTCTCCGAGGTTCTGGGCGACGCCTCGGGCATCCTGGTCCCCGGCGGCTTTGGCAAGCGCGCCCTGGAGGGCAAGATCCTCGCGGCCGAGTTTGCCCGTGAGCACAAGATTCCGTATCTGGGCATTTGCCTGGGTATGCAGGTGGCCGTGTGCGAGTTCGCCCGCAACGTCGTCGGCCTTGCCGGCGCCAGCTCCTCCGAGTTCGATCCGGACGGCCCGTTTAGCGTCATCGATCTGATGAGCTCGCAGGAGGACGTGACCGAGAAGGGCGGCACCATGCGCCTGGGCGCCTATCCGTGCAAGCTCGCCGCCGATACCCTTGCTCGCGAGGCATATGGCGAGGAGCTCGTCTACGAGCGTCACCGTCATCGCTTTGAGTTCAACAACGCCTTCCGTGACCAGCTCGAGGACGCCGGCTTGGTTATCTCGGGTCTGTCGCCCGACGAGCGCCTGGTCGAGATGGTCGAGCTGCCGCTCGACGTGCATCCGTGGTATGTGGCAACCCAGGCTCATCCCGAGTTCAAGAGCCGCCCGACCAACCCGCAGCCGCTGTTCCGCGAGTTCGTGCGCGCTTCGATCGGCCAGCACGAGGGTGTCGACCGTCTGCAGGTGACGCCCATGAACCTCGCTACGGACTAAGGGTGCCGGCGAATAAGGAACATACCGAAGCTACTCCCTCGTCGCTCGCCGTGGCGGCGGGGGAGTATCTCGATTACCTCGCGGTCGAGCGGGGTTTGGCGCGCAACACGATTGCGGCCTATCGTCGTGACCTGACGACGTACTGCGCCTATCTGGAGCGGGCGGGTATTGTGTCTTTTGAAGAGGTGACCCGTCAGGTCGTGGAGGGCTTTGTCGCCGACCGTCGCGATGGGGGCTATTCGGATGCCTCGGTGGAGCGTGCGCTTGCGGCCGTGAAGGGCCTACATGCCTTTTTGGTGCGCGATGGGGCTGTGGCCCAAAATCCAACGGCGGCGTTGCGCCTGCCTAAAAAGGCTGAGCGTTTGCCGGAGTATCTATCGGTGGAGGATGTCTCGGCGCTGCTCGATCAAGACTTCCCCGAGGGCGAGATGGGCTTGCGCGACCATGCCATCTTGGAAGTGCTCTACGGATGCGGTTTGCGTGTGAGCGAGTTGGTGGGGCTCGATGTGGGCGATATCCATATCGACGATGGCTTTGTGCTCGTTCGCGGTAAGGGCTCGAAGGAACGCCTGTCCCCGCTGGTAGGAAGCGCGGCGCGAGCTCTGACGCTTTATGTAACTGAGGGGCGTTCTCGCTTGGCGGCCCATGCCCGCGGAACCGAGACCTCGGCGGTCTTTTTAAATAAGAACGGCCGCCGTCTGTCGCGCCAGGGCATCCATGCCATCTGTGAGCGCTACGGGCGCCAGGTGGGACTGGTGGGGCTCCATCCCCATACCTTGCGCCACTCCTTTGCCACCCACATGCTCGCGGGCGGTGCCGACCTGCGTGTGCTGCAGGAGATTTTGGGCCATGCCGATATTTCGACCACGCAGGTCTACACGCATGTCGACCGAACGCAACTGACCGAGGTCTATCTGGCGGCGCATCCGCTAGCACATCGCTAGCACCTCGCTGACCTGCATATTTATAAATATTAAATGGGACGGGTCCCAGATTGCCGAGACGCACTTTTGCGCGCATGGGCAATCTGGGGCCCGTCCCATTTTTCGCCAGACACCGACGCGGTGGTGGGCCGTGTGTACCGTGGGCGGGGGAGTTTGGGGGCGATGTGAACGGCGTGTAAAGGGACGTAAAAATCGCCTCAAGGTCAACTTGAAGGTTGAGGTTCGCGGGCGTGGTTCTACAGGTGGCATCCCGCCGTTGCTGTAAACACAACATATTGTGTTTTCGAACATATGCTTGGGGGTGTTTTGCAATATATGGTGAGTGGAGTAGTGGGGCGGGGTGGGGGAAGGGGTGGGGAAAGATGTTGAAAAATGGGGCGGTTCCCCATATTATTAATGACGTCGACAAGCGGGGTGGTTCCCCGCGTACGTGCCATCTGAGTAACCGAGGGGAGGGCGCACATGGGAATGACTGGTGCATACGAGCGCAATCTCGATGCAAAAGGTCGTCTGTCCCTGCCTGCACCCCTTCGCGAGGAGCTTGGAGAGCACGTTCGCGTGTTCAAAGCCCTGGATGTCGATGCTCTGTACGTGTTCTCTGCCGAGGCCTTCGATAAGTGGGTCGAAGGACTCTTCGCGGGTCGTGAGGGACACGAGGGTTTTAACCCGCGTGACATTAATGACCAGAAGCTCATGAGGGCGATCAACAAGCGCACCACGTCGATGGATGTGGACAGTGCTGGTCGTATCGGTCTTTCCGAGTCTCTCCGCAAGCAGGCGAACCTCGACCGCGAGGTCACGGTTGTGGGCAACTACGACCACCTTGAGGTTTGGGATCGCGCCGCGGCCGATGAGGACGATGACGATGAGGCCCTGCTGGACCTCTTCTTCTCGTAAGGGCAAGGCACGGGTAACGGATGGAGCGTGGGATCTTGACACAAGAATATCGGCATGAACCTGTCATGCTCGGCGAAGTGCTTGAGTCGCTGCGGCTAAAGAGCGGCTCCGTTATCTGCGATTGCACCCTTGGCGGTGCCGGCCATTCGGTAAAGATGGCCGCGCAGGTGGGGGAGACGGGCCTTTTGCTCGGCGTCGATCAGGACGACATGGCCCTCGAGGCCGCTGGCGCCCGTCTGGACCGCGAGGTTCCCGGCGTTCCGCACCGGCTGCTGAAGGGCAACTTCGGCGACTTGGACGAGCTTCTTTGCTCGGCCGAGGTGCCCGGGGTCGATGGCTTCCTGTTCGATTTGGGCGTTTCGTCACCGCAACTCGATATCCCTGGCAGGGGCTTTTCGTATAACGAGGACGCCCCATTGGACATGCGGATGGATCCGGGTAATAACACCTTAAACGCAGCTGAGGTCATCAACACCTATAACGAACACGACCTCGCCCGGATTCTACGCGTCTACGGCGAAGAGAAGTTCGCCTCGCAGATCGCGCGCGAGATCGTGCGCCGCCGCGAGCAAGAACCGATCGAAACCACCGGCCAATTTGTCGAGATCATCAAGGCGGGTATCCCGGCTGCCGCTCGTCGGCATGGCGGACACCCGGCCAAGAAAAGTTTCCAGGCCATTCGCATCGAGGTCAATCACGAGCTCGATGTGCTCGAACGAGGGCTTGATGCCGCCACCAGGTGGCTCAACCCGGGCGGACGTATCTGCGTCATCTCGTATCACTCGCTCGAGGACCGTATCGTAAAGAACCACTTTAAGGAGATGAGCCAGGGGTGCACGTGTCCGCCGGAGATTCCGGTGTGCGTGTGCGGCAACGTGCCGATACTCAAGGTCATCACCCGCAAACCCCTGGTTGCCCAGCCTGATGAGGTTGAGCGCAACCCTCGGGCGAGATCAGCCAAAATCCGCGTGGCGCAGCGTCTGTAGACGCGACCGCGCGATATTGGACCTCCCGCTCGCACCATAAACGAAGCTTAAACACACTACCAACGTACTCGGGATGGGAGGCGGCATATCATGGGCTACAACACTTCAAGCGCAGCACTCGCCTATGATATGAACGCCATGCCCGCCTATCGTGAGACGCCGCAGGCCCCCGTTGCTCCCCGTGAGCAGCGCGCGCCGCGCTTTGATGTCTACACGGGCGCGGGCCGTCAGGCAAACCAGGCGGTAAGCCCGGTTTTCATGAGCGTTCTTAAAACGTTTTGCATCATTGCGGCTATCTTCATGACGATCGGCGTCGCCCGCGTGGCGCTCGCCAGCGTTACGGCCCAGGTGCTCAACAGCAACGCCGAGCTTACCAACACGCTCGAAAAGGCGACCGATGAGAGCTCCGACCTGGAGGTCATGCATTCGGTCTACGGCGCCGACACGCGCATTCGCGACCTTGCGGGCGCTTATGGCATGGTGGAGCCCAGCGAGAGCGTTACACTTGACTTTTCGCAGGATGCAGCCGCGGGCGCCAACGCGACCGCGACCGCTCAGTAGCAAGACGGTAGCTGAGTATGACAAATGACTATCGCCGCGGTTCCGATGGGGGCCGCGGTTCTGGACGTCCCTCGTCGCGGGGACGTTCTGGTTATCAAGGAACGGGTCGGCAATCTTACAACGCCGGGCGGTCCCGTGGCAACGACCCGGCGTCGCGACTTCGCGGCTCGGGCGGCCCTCAAGTGCATAACACCAGGTCGCGCAAGAGTTCGTCGACCGAATGGCTCACAGGCGCGCCTCTGCCTCGCCGCAAAGCCGTCATGGGCTTCATCGGGCTTGGCTTGGGCTTGGGCGTCTTTCGCCTTGCCGACTATCAAATTGTCGAAGCCGATAAACTGCGCGAGCGTGCCGATGCGCGCCGCCTGCTTGCGCAGACCCTCTATGCCAAACGCGGCACCATCTACGACCGCAACGGCAACGTGTTGGCGTCGTCGGTCGAATGTCGCAACATCGCCGTGAACCCGCAGCTTGTCGAGGATGTTGACAAGACGGTGTCGGCGCTGGTCAAGGCAACTGGAATCGATAAAAAGACCTGCCGCAAGCTCGTTGAGTCCGATGGAACCTGGGTGTATATCAAGCGCCAGGTGGACGAAGACGATGTTGCGGCGCTGGAGAAGAAGAACCTGCCCGGCGTGCTTTTTGAGCAGGCCATGAAGCGCGTATATCCATACGGCAATCTGGCATCGCAGGTGCTGGGTGTAGTGAATGTAGACAACGACGGCTTGACGGGTCTCGAAAAGCAATACAACAAGCTTCTGACCGGCACGAACGGTTCTCTCGTACGCGAGCGCGCGAGGGACGGCAGCTATATCGCGGGCGGTGCCTATAAAAAGGTGGCTGCGGTCGACGGCGTTGATATCGTGACGACGCTCGACGTCAATATCCAGCGTGCGGCCGAGGATGCCCTGGCAGAGGCAGTTGAGAAGACTAAGGCCAAGAACGGCTCGGCGCTGGTCACCGATCCTACGACAGGCGAGATTTTGGCAGCCTGCTCGTACCCGACCTACGACCAGACCGATCTGGAGAATGCCAAGACCGAGGATATGAATCTGCGCCTGGTCACCGACGCCTACGAGCCCGGCTCGGTCTTCAAGACCTTTGTCTCCGCCGCGGCTATCGAGCACAAGGGGCTGACGCCCAACACGACGTTCGATGTCCCCGCCGAGGTCCTTGTCGGCAGCGATATCGTTCGAGATGTCGATAAGCGCGGCGCGGCTATGACGATGAGCCTGCGCGAGATCCTGCGCCGCTCCTCCAACACCGGTATGGTCCTGGTGGGCGAGAAGCTCGGCGCCGATGCGTTTTCGGAGTATGTCATCGACGGGTTTCAATTCGGCAAGTCCACAGGCATTGATTTCCCGGGCGAATCGCTCGGTATCATCAAGAAGCGCTCGGAATACGACGGCGCGTCGCTGGGTTCCATGTCGTTTGGCCAGTCGCTGGCCGTCGAGCCCGTTCAGATGGTCCGCGCGATGAGCGCGATCGCCAACAAGGGAGTTATGACGACCCCGCATTTCCTCAAGACCCGTGCGGGCGAGGAGGTCGACTGGACCGACGGCGAGCATCGCGTCCTGTCCGAGGAGACG
>URYT01000067.1 GCA_900552185.1 uncultured Collinsella sp.
CGCGTCGCGGGCCCGATCGCGCTCGCCGATGGAGGCGAACTCTATCTCGAAGGATTGCTTGTTGCCCTCGGCGGGACGGAACTCGTGGGGCGGCAGCTCGGCGGCCATGGCCTCGTACTCTTCCAAGTGCTCGTTCTTCACGAAGATCACGGGCGGCGCCAGAAACTCGGCGATGGCCTTGGTCACTACCGGGCGCACCTCGTCGTCGGCCTCAAGCTCGCGCACGTAGCCCTTCAGGAAGTCCTCGAACCCGGGCAGATCGAAGTACCAGTTCTCCACGGGCCGCATCTCGGGGACGGTGCCCGTGAGCGTGGATACCGGAGCGATGAGGTCCACTGGCGCGTACTGGTGCCCCAGATCGCACTCGTCGGCGTAGGCGTGCTCCGACTTGCAGCCCTGCACGGGGCAGTGGCCCTGCACCTGGCGGCCGTTCAGGAAGGTGCCGGCCTTAGCGTCGTAGAACTGCAGGGTGGAATCCAGCTTCAAGTGGCCGCTCTCGTGCAGGCGCTCGATGAACTGGTCGGAGATCATCTGGTGCACGTCGCCCGCGTGCCCGATGCCGCTTCCCTCGTAGATGTCCAGGCTCACCTGGAAGGCCTCGAGGGTCGCCTTCTGGCGCTCATGGTTGGCGAGCACGTAGTCGGCGATGGTGCCCGAGAACTCGCCGGCCTCCACCAATTTGCGGTAGCCCTCGTTGATGGGGCTGCCGAAGCAGTCGGTACCGGAGACGAAGATCACGTTCTCGCGGCCCAGACGGTCGCGCAGGAAGCGGGCGAAGAAGTCGGCCGGGACAAAGACGCCACCGACGTGGCCAAAGTGAAGGCCCTTGTTGCCGTAGGGCTCGCCGGCGGTAACGATGGCGCGGCGAGGCCAGCTGGGACGGTCGTTCATGGAGTATTTGGATGCCATGGGACTCCTTCGCATATGGTGAGAGCGCGGCCGGGCGCAAGGCCTGGCGACGCGGTGGTCAATTCGTGCATATCGTTCAACATTATCGCACATGCGGGCGGGTGCGTGGCAGGGGCGCTATCCTAAGATGCTATGAATGAGATTTCCAACATACATGCGTTTGAGGACGAGGATTTTCTGCACGCCTGCTTTGTGTGGGGGATGGCCGTGCTCGGCGCATTTGCCGTGTGCTTGGTGCCGGTGTTTATGCTGCTGGGCGGGCCTGCGGACTTGGATGCGGCTGACGCGGGCGGCTGGACCACGGTCTTGGGCTGGATAGTCAGCTTGGCTGCGAGCTCAATGGTGTCGTTCGCCGTGCACGAGCTGGTGCACGGTGTGTTTTTTAAGCTGCTGGCGCCTGCGGGCGCGAAGGTGACCTTTGGGGCGAATCGCGAGACTGCGATGATCTATGCCTGCGCCGAGGGCGTTGTGTATTCGCGCCGGCGGTACATGGCGGTTTGCCTGGCGCCGACGGTTGTTGTGACGACAGCGTTTGCCCTGGGGTTTACGTTTTCGGGCTATCCGCTGCTGTGCTATCTGGCTGCCGGCTTGCATTTGTCGGGTTGTGTGGGCGACTGGTATTACGTGCGGACCATTTTGCGCGACCGCCGCATTGTCGCCTGCGAGGACACGTCCTTTGGCGTGCGCTTTTTTGGGTGAGGAGATGTTGATGAAGCCGTTGTTGTTGCACGCTTGCTGCGCGCCGTGCTCGCTTGAGCCGGTTCGCCTGCTGCGCGAGGAAGGGTTTGAGCCCACGATTTGCTGGACCAACCCCAATATTCAGCCGCACGATGAATGGCAGCGTCGCCTGGACGAGCTGCGCCGGTGGTGTGCCGATGGCGACATCGAGCTTATCGAGGCGGGGGAGGACCGTGAGCGCTGGGAGGCCGGCGTGGCACCGCTGGGTGCCGATCGGCCCCGTCGCTGTCGTGCGTGCTATGCCCTGCGCTTGGCTGAGGCGTGCCGCGTGGCCCAGGAGCGTGGGTTTGAGTTTGTGGGTACGACGCTCGCCGTCTCGCCGTATCAGTTGTTCGAAACCTGCAATGATGTGTTGGAGCGTCTGGCTGCCGCCCGCGGTCTCACTCCGGTGATTCGCGATTTTCGTCCGTATTACCCCGAGGCGACACGCCGTTCGCGCGAGCTGGGCATGTATCGGCAGAACTACTGTGGTTGCCGCTTCTCGGCTGTCGAGGCGGCCATGGACCGCGCCCGCATCCGCGACGAGCGCAAAGCGTCCAAAAAGTAGTTCATTTTGGGCTGGGGCTTTGAGCTGTCTGTGCGGTACGGTCGTTTTTGGGAAAGTCAATTTAATTAAGCGTGTGATCGTGGCTCGCTTGATACCAAACGACGACTCCTATGATTCTAATCCTCCGTTTGTTAAACATTAGATCCGGACTTGCTGTTGCATATGAATGGGACGACAGCACAATCATGTCGTTTCCTTCTGCAAATCGCCTAATTACCGGTGTTTTACCGTCTGCGAGCGCCAATACAGCACAGCCGTTCCAAGGCTTTGCGGTGGTATCGACAAGTAGTAAGCTGCCGGGAGGGTAAATGCGGGACATTTCGTCACCTTTGATTTTAACGAAAACGCTATGTGGGTGACGCTTGGCTACGTCTACAGGCGCGCAAGCATTTTGTTGGCTGTGCGTGATGCGGCGCTTTTGCGATTCGATATCGATGACGGGAAATGCGCCCTCCATTTCGTGGATAGCAGGGTCTTCGTCGGTGACGATTCTTTTATTTGCGAGCTTTACGGCCAAACCGTTTTCCTCGCCAACAAGTTCATCGCGGGTGCAACCGAAGAGCGCTTGTAACTTTTCAATATGGCGCTCACGGGGGGCATACCGACTTTTTTCCCAACGACAAACGGTCTCTTTAGATACCCCCAACATCTCTGCAAGTTGCGCCTGACCAAGATGCTCCATGGTGCGGAGTTTACGAATATTTGCCCCGAAGCCCATGGCTATAGATCCTCTCGCCACAGAGGGAGGCATAGACAGTTTGTGCCACCATAGCCTTTGGTGAGCTCGTCAATGGATAACGGGAATAATTCCATTCCTGCTTTCTCAAGCGCTTCGTTGGTCCAAACGTTTTCTTCATATACGCATAGTTTTCCTGGCGAGAGCGCAAGGATAGACGTTGCGTTGTTCCGGCGCTCTCTTTCGTAGGCGGTTTGATTCCCGCCTCCGCAGTCAATTACTTTTATTGGTTCGCAACAGGCTGCAGAGAGTATTTCCGGAATCGTGCGATCGATAGGAGTGATCGTAAGGCCCTTTCCGGATCGTTTTAGTTGAATACTGTATGCATCAACGGCATTGCATATCTCACGATCGATGAGGAACGCGTCGTGATCAATTCTACTTATGAACGTATCGAGGTGGATACGCAGCCCGTCAGAGGGGACTCGAATCGCAATTAGCTCGGTAGTCTGGAATTTATTTGAGGTCAGGAGCTCTTTGGCAAGTGACTCGACGGCGGCGGGTTCAGTTCGGTCAGAGATTCCAACTAATAATGTCTTAGCACTGATAACAAGAATGTCTCCGCCTTCGATATGGTAACTACTCCTGTTCAAATCACATACCGGGGTTTCTCCCATGATCTTGTGGTGGGTGAATATCTGCCGGTATAAGGCGACCTCACGATCACGCTCAGGCCAATACATATGATTTAGGATGATGCCGTCTCCGACTACCACAGCAGGATCACGAGTGAAAAAAAGCGTGTTGAGGGGATTGACCAAGAGCGAGGCGGGGTCAAATTGCTCGTGCACGAGCGCCCGTAGTGTTTCCGACTGGTTTGAACATAGCTCAGTGTCTCCAAAGCGAATGCCGTTAAGTACTATATTCACCAATTCCTGGGTGTTCTTAGCGTTCTCAAACAGCTGGGTTATTGTCTCGAGGAACTCTCTGCCTGTTGCCCCACTGCAACGGAGGTAGTCATCAATAAAACATTTAAGTGATTGGGGCTCAGTTTCAAGTGAGTCTTCGAGAAGGTCCCTAATTTCAATGGTTTCTACGCCATGCTTCTCAAGCAATTGAACCATGGAATCGTGCTCATATATTGCTTTGTCGAGGTCAAAACGACCGCTCCATTTTCGCAGGGAGAAAACTTGGCTGAAGTCGGCATCAGGGTAGTTTTGTGTTTCAGTTCCTGGTCGATGGACAAGTACGGCTTTTAAATGACCGATTTCATTTGTTATGTGTACGCCTTGCATGTCTGTCTCCTGTCCTGCTGGTTTTTATATAAGGCTAAGGCAGGTTCCTTGTTGTGTTGCGGAAAAGTTAAAAGACGTATGTAATTGATAAATAACATCAATTTTAAATATCAGATTGATTAATAACGTCACTTTAGCTGCCGTTCATAGGTGAAAAGCGACACGATGGCGATGGTTGGCCGACCACCGCTGAGCAACCTCATACATTTATGGTGCCAGCTGGATAGATGGGAAAAGGAATGAAGGAGGAGATATGGCAGCGGAAAGTTCGAAAGGCATCAAGCAGTTCAAGGTCCCGCACGTATATGCGATCATCTTTGCACTTATGGTCATCTTCGCTGTTCTCACGTGGATTGTTCCCTCTGGGTCCTATCAGCGTCAGGAGGTGAACGGTCGTGAAGTCACTGTCGCAGGTACGTATGAGCAGAGTGAAAAGACATATATTGACGAGGAAACCGGGGATGAAGTAGATCTCAGACAAGGCGTCTTCGATGTTCTTCAGGCTCCAACGCGCGGTATACAAGAGGCAATTGAGGTCGTTGCATTCATCTTGATTGTGGGCGGTTCGTTTCAGGTTATTACTAAAACGGGCGCTATCACGAGCGGAATGGGTCGTGTCGTTCGCCGCTTTAAGAACAAAGACATTCTAATTATTCCTATTGCGATGGTTCTCTTTGCATTGGGCGGAACGAGCTTTGGCATGGCGGAAGAAACTCTCCCGTTCTTTGCGATCTTCATGCCAATTATGATGGCTATGGGCTTCGACTCGATGACGGCGTTCATGGTCGTGTTCGTTGGAGCGCGCACGGGTTACATCGCCTCAACGATTAATCCGTTTAATGTTCTCATTGCGCAAGGTATTCTTGGTATTCAGGGCAACCCCCAGCTGTGGCTGCGTATGATTGCCTGGGTTGTTTTGACTGCCGTTGCAATTACTTGGGTTGTCCTCTATGCACGAAGGGTAAAGAAGAACCCTGAGTCATCGATCACATTTGAGGATGATATCGCCAAGAAAGTCGAGTTCGCTGCCGATGAATCTGCCCTTGACGCGGAATTTACGGGTCGTCAAAAAGGCGTGCTTGCGGTATTTATCGCTGGTATGTGCCTTATCATCTGGGGACTTGTGACCCAGGGCTGGTATATGAACGAGATTTCTGCGGTCTTTTTGGCCATGGGCCTGTTGGCTGGTGTTATTGCGGGCTTTAGTCAGGACGTCATCGCTCAGGAATTTGTTGCGGGTATCGCTGACTTTGCTTTCTCGGCAATTGTTGTTGGACTTGCGCGTGGCATCCTTGTCATTGCCTCTGACGGCATGATCATCGATACCATCCTCAATGCGCTCGCCACTGGTCTGGGCGGCATCCCGGCGGTTCTCTTTACTACGCTTCTTTATGCGGTTGAGAACCTCCTGGCGATTCTGGTTCCCAGCTCATCTGGCCTTGCAGCACTGACCGCTCCCATTTTTGGACCTTTGACCGAACTCATGGGCCTTAATCCCGAGGCCGCCGTGTGGGCTCTCTCCATGGGTAGCGCGACGATGTCTTTGATCTGTCCTACTAGCGCCATTCTTGTAGCGGGTTTGGGCGTGTGCAAGATCAAGCTTGGCCAGTGGTGGAAGACCGTTTGGAAATTCTTCTTGGTCGTGTCGCTCATCAATATCGTATTCGTAGCAATCTCGGGACTTATTGCCCTGTAGGTTTCATGGCTGAAATGGAGTAACAGGAATGTCTAAAGGACTGAATGTACACAGCGAGATTGGTAAGCTCGAGAAAGTTGTGCTTCACCGCCCCGGTCGTGACCTTGTGAACGTAAAGGCAGAAGAGTTCGATGATGTCTGGATTCACGACTGTTTCTATCTTGATGTGGCTCAAAAGGAGCATGATGCCTTTGCGGATCTTCTGAGGAGCGAAGGTGTTGAGGTTCTCTATATGGAGAAACTCGTTGCTGAAGCGCTGGATGCATGCCCCTCGGCTCGCGCTGAGTTTACCGATACATTTATGGCTGAGAGCGGGATTGTCAATCCTATGCTTGAGCAGGCTGTTCGTGAAAAGCTCGACGCTATTTCAGATTCGTATCAGTTTGTACTTGAGGCTATGGGGGGGTATCGTTATCGTGACCTTGAGCTGCCTCGCGTTTCGACTACGCTTAGTATGATGGATAATGAGGATGCGAAGCCCGATGATTTGGTGTTGAAGCCTCTTCCGAGTTCATATTTCTCTCGCGATCCTCTTGCTTCCGTGGGCAAAGGCGTTCTGCTTCACCATATGTATTGGAAACAGCGAGATCGTGAAGTGCCCTTCTACGAAGCGATTTTCAAATACCATCCCGATTATGCAGGGACTCCGATTTGGTACGACCATAAGAATCCCTGGCATATCGAGGGCGGTGATGTGCTTAACATTAACGCTCATACCTTGGCTATTGGAATTAGCCAGCGAACTGAGGCGGCTGCGATTGAGGAGCTTGCAAAGAATTTGTTCTGGGGATCTGGGAATTCTGAGATCGATACCGTTTACGCTATTAAAATCCCCAACGGCTATGCTTACATGCATCTTGACACCGTTTGCACCATGGTGGATTTCGATAAGTTCACAGTTTATCCCGGTATTTTTGAGACCCTTCGTGTTTATCGTCTGACTCGTGGTGACTCTGAGGGAATGGTCGCTGTTCAAGAGATTGATGACACGCTTGAACATATTCTTGAAATGGCTACTGGCGTGGAGAAGGTGCAGCTTATTGAGTGCGGTGCCGGCGATATGGTTGAGGCATCTCGCGAGCAGTGGAACGACGGGTCGAACACTCTTGCCGTTGCTCCTGGTAAAGTCTGTGTTTACGAGCGCAATGTTGTCACAAATGATGAGCTCTACAAGAACGGTTTGGAACTTTTGGTCGTTCCCTCCGAGGAACTGTCCCGCGGTCGTGGTGGCCCGCGCTGCATGAGCATGCCCTTCTGGCGCGAAGATATTTAGTTGCAAATCCACTGTGATGGGAGATGGCGAATATGGGTGTTAATATCGCTGGGCGCAGTTTTCTGAAGCTGCTTGATTACACGACGGAAGAGATTGAGTATCTGCTTGAGCTTTCTGCTAACTTCAAAAGCATGAAGCGTGCCGGTGTTCCGCATAAATACCTTGAAGGCAAGAATATTGTTTTGCTATTTGAGAAGACTTCCACGCGTACTCGCTGCGCCTTCGAAGTTGGTGCACTTGACCTTGGCATGGGTGTAACTTATTTGGATCCGGGCTCGTCTCAGATGGGCAAAAAGGAGTCGATTGAGGACACGGCTCGCGTCCTTGGCCGCATGTATGACGGAATTGAATACCGCGGCTTTGAACAGGCGAAGGTTGAGGAGCTTGCTGCAAAAGCTGGGGTTCCCGTTTGGAATGGGCTGACTACTGAATTTCACCCGACTCAAGTGCTTGCCGATATTCTGACCATGCGTGAAGAGTTTGGAGAGATTAAGGGCAGGAAACTTACATTTTTTGGTAAGGCGGCCGGAAACGTCGCTGATTCGCTCATGGTCATTTGCGCTAAGCTCGGCATTAACTACTGTTCTTGCGGCCCAATCGGGGGAAATTCGGAGGGGGCTACATCCTATGATCCTGAACTCCTTGCAGAATGTAGTCGTATTGCGGCCGAGCATGGATCGACGATTACCATTACAGAGGATATTGAGGAAGGCGCTCGTGATGCCGATGTAATTTACACGGATGTTTGGGTTGGCATGGGTCAGCCCGCAGAGCTGTGGGAAAGCCGCATTAAGCTCATGTCGCCGTATCGTGTGACCGCTGAGGTGATGTCTATGGCAAAGCCCGAGGCGATTTTCCTCCACTGCCTTCCGAGCTTCCACGATACTAATACTACTGTTGGTGCCGAAATTGCTGAGAAGTTTGGAGTTACCGAAATGGAAGTCACGGACGAGGTTTTTGAGTCCGATAAGTCTCGTGTTTTCCAAGAAGCGGAGAATCGCATGCATACGATTAAGGCGGTGATGTACGCAACGCTTAAGTAGCGGGGCGTTGAGAAAACAGTCGCAAATCTGTTTCCATACTATATTTCTCTCAACAAGCTGATAGGATACAGGGGAGAATGATGCGCGCGTCAGTCGATTTTTTCGACTGACGCGCTTTGTGAAAGAGGCAAAGATGCGTACCGATGATTTTGACTATAGCCTGCCCGAAGAGCTCATTGCCCAGGCTCCTGCCGAGCCGCGCGACTCCTGCCGCCTGCTGGTGGTGGATCGCAAGGGCTCCCAGGCGGGAACGCCGTTGGAGCACGGCGGTACCGTTGAGCACCGCATCTTCCGCGACATCATCGACTATATCGAGCCGGGCGACGTGCTCGTCATCAACAAGACGCGCGTGATGCCGGCCCGCCTGATCGGTCGCAAGTCGGGTTCGGGTGGCGTGGTCGAGACGCTGCTGCTCAAGCGCCGTGAGGATGTTGACCCGCTGGGCCACGTTTGGGAGTGCCTGGTCAAGCCGGGTAAGCGTCTGAAGCCCGGTGCTCAGATTGAGTATCGCGCCGGTGGCGCCCATGCGCCCGAGGGGGCTCCCGTGGTGCTGACGGCCGAGGTCGTCGACTTTGTCACCGATAGCCGCGGCGGCCGCCTGGTGCGCTTTGAGCCGGCCGGCTGCAATGCCGCCGGCGAGCCGCGCACGCTCGACGAGGCCATCCATGCGGCCGGCCACGTGCCGCTGCCGCCCTACATCACCGATTACGAGGGCGATCCCGAGAAGTACCAGACCGTCTACGCCATGAAGGAGGAGCACTCGGCTGCCGCTCCTACGGC